>CALEGD010000047.1 GCA_937877075.1 uncultured Acholeplasmatales bacterium | reverse complement strand
ACCTTCTTCAAGATCGTAAAAACGTTCTAAGAGACTCATTAAAGTACTTTTTCCAGAACCGGTTTTTCCAACCAAACCGATAAACTGTCCCGGCTTGACATGAAAGGAAATATCTTTTAAAACATAATTATCTCTTTCGTATTTAAATCTGATATTCTTAAACTCAATATCACCTTTAAACTTAACACCACTTACTTCACCAATTCCCGTATCTTCCTCTTCATCAAGAAACTCAAAGACTCGTGAAGCAGAAATTAAAGAGTCTTCAAAGGAATTAAGATTATTAAAAATATCTGAGATTGGTGCGGTCAGTTTTTCCAACAATTCAATATATACATAGATAGTTGTTCCAGTTACAATGAAATTTGTTTCCAAATATTGATAACTAAAATATGCAATAATAAAAGCGATAATTAAACGGCTGATTAAATTGAGAAGTTGAAATCCAAAGACGGTATTTATCTTCAGATGTTTCATCTTCGTTCGATAATTAAATTGTAACATCCCATCATACTCGCCGGCCATTTGTTCTTCTTTATTAAAAACCTGGATGATCGATGTTTCATTTACAAACTCCGCCAGTTTACCGTTGATTCGGGAATTCATTTCTCTGATACTACGATTATATTTATTTACTCTCTTGCGATAAACCGTCATCCAAAGGTAAATTATCGGAAACGCTAAAAATGTAAGCAAAGCTAAACGGTAATCTAAGATAAAGAATCCGACATAAATAATTATTAAAGATATTGAAGCAGAAAGGATTTGAAAAGCAACCTGATAAATGCCCCTAACCCCTTCGGAATCATAAATTATCTTTGTTACTGTTTTACCTTTCGGTTCACCTGAAAAATATGCAATCGGCAGAAGATTCAGTTTATTAAAAGCATTCTTCCTCATATCTAAGGTTAAACGCATTGAAGAAGCCGTAAAGGCTACCGTCTGTAAATAACGAAACACCAAGATTACCACAGCCATAATTGCATAGATAATTAATAGATTAGTAATCGGTTTGATTGAAGTTTGATAGAAGGATAAAAGATCATCGGTATTAAGAATTATAAACGAAAACTCTCCACTTGATGCTTCTGTTTCGTAATAAAATAACTCATCTTTAATTTCTACTTCAGCTTTCTCGGGAACTATTCCTTCGATAAAAAAGTATTTATCCTCAAGCAGATAAATTGTATATCTTTCACCACTAGTTATTCCATCATCTTTTTTATAATTTTCACCTTGAAAACTAATATTGCCTGTTTCGGTCTTTACCCATACGGTTGCAACACCAGCCAGTTCATCATCAATTACCTTTTTAATTAATAAAGGTTGAACAATCTCCAAAAGTGAATATATCAACAAAGATATTAAAGAAAGAACAATCAAAAATTTACTTTTTAATGCATATTTAAAAACACGAAGCAAAATCTCTTTTGTGGAGGGGAAAGAATTATTTTTTCTCATCTTCGACCTCCAATTGTTGGGTTAGATATTGTTCATAATACCATTTTTGATTGGCTAGCAATTCCTGATGATTCCCCGCTTCTACAATCTTCCCTTGATCTAGAACAATAATCTTATCAGCTTCTTCTACAACCGAAAGGCGGTGGGAAATGATGATATTAATCTTATCTTTTCTCAGTTCGATTAAACTTTTTAAGATATTGATCTCGGTTAAACCATCAACCGCACTCAAGGAATCATCCATAATCAGAACATCGGCACCCTTTAAAAATGCTCGGGCAATCGATAATCTTTGTTTCTGACCACCGGATAGCGTTACACCGGATTCACCGACGATTGTATTTAATCCATCGGTTAGAAATTCCAAATCTTTCTTAAAGTCAGCATAACTAATTGCTTCATCAATTGAAAGACTTGATTTATCTCCAAGTCCTAAATTTAGATTTTCAAGAACTGTTCGCGAAAAAAGTTGATGTTCTTGAGGAACATAGGCAATATTTTTCCGAATGCTTTCCTTTTTAAAATAAGAAGCCTTTTTTCCATTTAATAAAATATTCCCCTTTGAAATCGGGTATTGACGTAAAAGCTGTCTGACCAAGGTCGTTTTTCCGCTTCCGGTTTTTCCGACGATTCCGATTGTTTCACCGGGATTAACCTTAAAATTAATATCCTTAATAATATAAGAATTATCCAGCGGATATTTAAAGGAAATATTCCGAAATTCCAAATTTTTAATTCCTTCTAAGTCGACTGCATCAGGATGGTCCACAAGCGTCGGTTGATGATGAATAATCTCATCAACCCGATCAAAGGAAATAGTACTTTGGGAAAGAACTGTAATCTGATTTCCCAGTCGGAATAATGGCCGAGAAAACATTGCCAGATAAAGATTAAAAGTAATCAGAGCTCCAACGGTAAAATTCATTTGATGCATGATCAAATAAGCACCGTAGGCCAGGGCAATTCCTTGACTGATGACGGTAATTACTCTAAAGGTCGGTTGAAAGACAGCT
>CALEGD010000046.1 GCA_937877075.1 uncultured Acholeplasmatales bacterium | reverse complement strand
GAATAATAACCAAAAATCGGCATTAAGCCCTGGAAGACGCCAAAGGTTAGGGCGATAAAAAGTGCTTTTTTAAACTTCATCCCACATTCGCACATCCCGTTGGTCATGGCAACTGTTGAGGCATCCATCGCGAGGCCCGTTCCCAGAAGTACTATTTCCCAGATAAGCATCATTAACCTCCAAAAATCTATCCAAAAACACTTTTTCTATTATACTACTTTTCTCCGCTTAAAGAAAGACTATATTTTAAAAAACCTCTTTAAGTTCTCCTTTTAATAGTGAATAAAGATAAGCCTGAACGCTCTTTTCGGAGATTGTTTCCAGATAATTTCTATATATTTCAAGTTGTCCTATATATTCGGGTTTGGAAAGATCGCTTAACTTATAATCAATGATTATTAGTTCTTCTTTAGTTTCGATAATTAAATCAATTACTCCATTAATATCTCCATTTATAAATGGATATTCATGATAGGTATTCAAAATATCTTTTTTAAAGAGTGGCTGTAAGAAAAGTGAAATTATTCTTTCTTTAAAAACTATCGGAAGATCAAGTTCTTTTAATTGTTTTTGTACATCTTCCTTGAAATCTAAGAATTCAAGAATCTCATGAAGTAAATTTCCAAATTTGATATTTTCAATTTGGTTTTTATTAAGTAATCCGAAAGTTTTGGAAGATGCCGTCCGACTTTCGATTTTTTGTTTTTTAAGCGAAACCGGTTTAATAATTAAAGGTCTACCCTTCTCAAAATTGACTGGGGAAATATCTTTGCCTTTTTCATAGTCTTTACTCAAACCAAAAGGCGATACTTGTTCTATACTTTGATTTATTGATGCACTGACTGAAGAAAAGACATCAAAGAACGACTTATAATTTAGTCGGTCAATCAAATTTAAGAGCTTAGTTTTGCTTCGAAAGGATTCCGTAAATTTCGGAGCAACGACAATTAATTGTTCTTTGGCTCTGGTTAGAGCAACATAAAGAACTCTGATTCTTTCGCTGATTTCTTCAATTTGATATTTTTGTTTTAATAGTTTTTTATAGAAAATATCTTGAAGACCTTCGTTAAAAACCGGGAAGATAATTCCATATTTTTGATCAAAGACAACCCGATCATAAACTTCATTAAATTTAAACCGACAATCAAGTTCCGGATAATAACAGATTGGAAATTCTAAACCCTTGGATTTATGAACACTCATCATTTGGACGGCTTCGTTATTAAAGGCGTGAGGAAGAGAAAATTCAATATCCATTTTCTCAATCATTATTTCTTCTAGATAATTTATGGAATCATTCAGGCGATAACCCAGCCCGTCAAACTCCTTAAACTTCTGAAGTAGAAAATTAAGCTTCTCCTCAATCTCTTCTAGATTCCCAATCTTTAAAAGATTCGAATAAAAGTTAAAGACTTGGAAAATTTCCCATACAATTTCGCTCAGAGTCGATTTTCGGGCTTGACTTGAAAGGTAAACAAGCTTCGAATAAACCTCGGGGAAACGGCATTTCAACCCTTCTAAGAAATTCCCGGTGAATAGTTTTATGATTTCTCCATCACTGCCTTCAACCAAAAAACTACGAAGAATACTTACAACCGAATCTTGAAAGTTATTCTTAAAATATTCAAAATTATTTAGGGAATAAATAGCTCGGAGGATGTTTTTTAAAACATAAATTTCTTGGCTTTGAATAAAGCTTTCGTCTTTGTGAATTACAAGCGGAATACCTAAATATTCAAAAATCTTTTTATATAAGTCGAATTGCCTTTTTTCACTGGCTAAGATTGTAAAGTCGTTGTAGCGAACAGGTCGGATTAAGTCTTGATCTTTATCATAAATTTTATGTTTTTCAAGCATTTTCAAAATATCTTTACCAATTAAAAAGGCTTCTATTTCATGATTACTTAGTTCTTCATTTTGATAATCATAGGATAGGATCCTTAATTGATAATCTTCCGGTGCGTTTTTAGAATAGTTTTTATTTCCGAATAATAGTTCTTGTCCGGCACCATAATCCACACCGCCGAGCTTCGGACACATAATTTGACTAAAAATCAAATTTATATCTTCAAGAACTTCCTGCCTGGACCTAAAATTCCGGGATAGATCGATGGCAAGGCCAACCTTTTCCTCCTTATACAATCGGTATTTTTCTTTAAATATTTCAGGATTGGCATTTCTAAATCGGTAGATCGACTGTTTGATGTCTCCGACCATATAAAGATTATTTTTCTTAATCAGCTTTATTAAGATTTCCTGTAAATCATTTGTATCCTGATATTCGTCAATCAGGATTTCATAAGTATGTTCTTTAAGATATTCTCGAGCTTCATCATTTTCCTTCAGTAATTTAATTGCCATCTTGGCAATGTCTTGAAACTCATAGATATTATACTTCTTTTTATATTTATAAAACTCTTCCCCGACCCGCTTTAATACTTTAATAAAAGCAGCTACATAGGGCTTAGTCTTAAGTACACTTCCAAACATCTCTTCTTCACCTTCATACTCCAGATATTCCTGAAGTCTTTTTATTACTCTCTTAATTTCATCTTTTTCCTGACTGACCAAAGCTTTTTCATCTTCGTCGGCATTTTTCGGAATATTTGGAAGCCGAACTTCTACATTTTCCCGATATTCTAGATAAGTTTTTGAGCTTAATAAATCACTTAAAACTTCCTCACAGTTTAAAACATGAACGATTAAATCCTCATCCATAACTTCTTCTTTTAAACGTTCTAAGCGTTTTTTAATTCTTTCTTTTTCTAATGCCAAAAGTTCTTCGTATTCGTTTATTCTGTTTCGAATAAAATCAGGCTGATAATATTTATCCAGATAACTATCCAAATATGCTTGTTTATCAGGAATCAAATCCAACTTTCGATCAACATCATTTATGAACTTTTGAAGATTATTATCATTCTTTATTGAAAAAAGCGCTACTAAATTTAAAAAGTCCGCATCTTCTTCTTCATAAAAACTATTAAAGACTTGATCGATAATTTCTTTTTTCCGCAGTGAAAAAAGGACATTATCACCAATCCCGATACTTCGATTAACTCCGAGAAGATAGTGATAACGACGAACTAGTTCTAAAGCAAAACTATCAAAAGTTTGAACCGAAGCCTGATCAAGATAGTCAAGAGCATCCTGTAAATCGTAACCAGATTCTATTTCTTTCTTTAACTTTTTCCTGAGCCTTTCCTTCATTTCACCGGCAGCGGCTTTTGTAAAGGTCAGAACGATTAAGCGGTCAAGTCCAATTCCGTCTTTTAAGATTCTGATAATCCTTTCGGTTAAAACCGCGGTTTTACCACTTCCCGCCCCGGCATTAACTAAGATATCCTGTCCGGACTCATAAATGGCCGCCCATTGCTCGTCACTCCAAAAACTGTTTTCAGGTTTCTTCGGTATCATGATTTCACCTTCAAAAATTCTAAATTTTTATACTCGAAAAGCCTTTGATAATCTCTTTCGTCCCGAAAACAAAGATCTCGATACTGACAATAAGTACAGCTGTCAAACTTATCGGATAATTTCGGATTAATCGGAAATTCCCCTTGCGATATTTTACTTCTTGCTTCTTCAATCTTCTCTTCAATAATCAAAAGAAGCTCTCTGAACATATCTTCGGTTAATAAGTATCTCTGACTAAAGGCATGATATCCGTCTTTAGTCAGCCGAATTCCTTCTAGAGTGCTGTTTTGGTTACCTAAATTATGGTCAATTGCTTCTAGGATATAATTGTTTTTAGCACTATAACCAACTTTTCGGAAATATTTAAAAAACTGCTCTTCATAGGTTAGTTTCGGATCTCTGCCGAAAACATTATTTGGTAGCACCTTTTGGAGATAACCGCCTCCGAACGAAAAGGAATATCCCGCCTTTTTTAATAGATAAAAATAAAGCGGTATTTGCATATTAAGACCGTAGATTATCCGGTTTAAATCGATATCGGCGCTTCCGCTCTTATAATCAACAACAACTGCGTAATCCTTGCCAGCAAATTTCAGAACTTGAATTTTATCGATTTTGCCTTCAAAAGTAAAGCCATCTTTTAACTCAAAATTAAAACTCTTCTCTAGGGCAAAATTTTCTAAATCGCTATTTTCTTTTTCTGTTTCTAAATACTGATAAAAAAGCAAAATAATTTCTAAATACTTCTTTAGAAAGAACTTTTCTTTAGCGGTCGGAACCTTCTGGTTTTCTTCCAAATATTTAGTAATTGCTTCTTTTATGAATTCTTCCGGATTATCAAAGTTTCCCTGAACTAATAATTCCAAACATTTATGGAAGAGATTACCGGTAAAGAGGGCAGAGGTATTACCTTCTCGCTTAATATTTAAGACTCTTTCCAAATAATAAAGAAAACCGCAACGATAATATTGGTCAATTGCCGTATAAGAAAGTTTTCTTTTTAAAAGCTTATTTAAAGATTCATGGTCAACTCCGGTAAAATCATGAAGGTAAGTTTTATAGGGTATGCTTGGCCAGGTAGCATGGAGATTGTAAAGGTCAGGTGTGATAACTCTGTATCGGTGATAAAGATCGAGCGCCTTTCCGAGACGGAGTCGATCAAGTTCAAGAGAATAGGTAATTTCATCTCTTTTCCCTGGTTTTATTTCAATACCCGGCATCAAAGAGATTAAACTTGAAATCGGAATTCTTAAACCTTGATGATTAAGAGCATAAGAAATCTGTGGATTTTCAGAGTGATTAATTAATAAAAGTCCCTTAAGTCTTTCTTCGCGATTGCGAATTCGGGAAGTTGGTAAACCTAGTTTTTCTCTTTCGAAATCAAGGAGATAATCATCGTCTTTATAGGTTTTAGGAAAAAGGTCCTGATTAAAACCAAGGATAAAAATCTTGTCTTCTGAAGATTGATATTCATTTTGATAATCGGCTACGGAAATTACATTTTTATAAGATTCTGGTTTAATTGCGGTTTTTTTCAATTGATAAACTAAATCATCATAAATATCTTTTACTCGGTAGGTGAGAGTCAGATATTTATTCAGAACTTCATTCAAAGCAAAAAGAATATTCTCGGCTTCCCTGCCTAAGGGTGAAAGAGCATTAGAGAAGCCTGATTCAAGATCAGACTCAAGATATAAAGAAAGGCCTTCCAAAAATTCCTGAACAATCTCATATTCAAAAAGGTTCGTTCTTTTTTTAATATCAAGGGCAATATCGGAGAGGAAAAAGGCTTCACGAAGATAGGGGAAATAGGTATTGGGAACATTTTGAATCTTGATATTTTCCGGATTAACCCCTTCTAATAATAGTTTTCCTACTTCCTGGATAAGATATTCGATTTCAGCTTTCGGATCAGGAAACTCAAGAATGACTTGCTTTTTTAAGTTTGACTCAAAACGGTAATTTATTAGATTGGTTTTTTCCTTAATTAAGCTTAAAGCTTTTTGAAATAAATCGCTTGCCTCATAACAGGAAACAAGAATTAGGGGTCGATTATGATAGAGCCTTTCCGAAAGGGGATTTAGATTAAGAAAAGATTGATATTTATTTCGAATCCGGAGTAGATCATGGATCTTGCGGTTCTGGTATTTTCCGGAAACGATTAAAGAATTCTTCAGTTTAATCTCCGCAAGTTCCGGAGATATATTTTCACTCCTTGCTAGCTGAATCCTCGCATCAAGCCTGTATTCTCCTACCAAGTCTTTGATTAAATCTTGGAATGAGCGAAAGGTTGCTTTCACCAATTGCTTTTCTTTTGAAATCTCTTTTAAGATTTGATTTTTTACCTCAGGAGTGGAAACAACAATCACATCATCCATCCCTATAATTGTTTTGATTAATCTTTTCATATTCTCCTCTAATCTTTCAGATAGATATCAATTTCGATTTTAAACCAATTACCTCTTTTTTTGATTTCCTTTACTTTTCCAAATAAGAGTTTACCGGCATCCATGAGCCTGGCAAAGATCAGATTATCAGCTCGGGGAAGGTAACCTAGCTTTTCCTTTTTCTTTGTTTTAACGGATATTGCCAGATTATCATGAGTGTTTTTCGGTTCACGGTAAAATTCTAAGTCTTCTGAAATATCCATACCCTCAATTAATTCTTCAATGTTTTCTATATAACCGGTACCGGCAATATAGGTAGAAAAAAGGTAAATTTCTCTTTCAAAAGGTCGCGGTAAATCCGGCAGATTACGGCTGACGACTAATAAATCAGTTTTATCCTTTTTAATAATATCCATCTAACATATCTCCTTCTCATAGTCTGGATCGATTTCTTTCAATCTTTTTTCCAAATTTCCCAGGTTCTCACGAAAGAGCTCGATATCGGCCTTTACCTCTAAAAGCTTTTCATCGATTAAAGTCGAGTTATTTAAAAGCTCTTTTTGGTCATAAGGGAAAGTATTAACGATATAATTATTACGATTTTGAAGTTTTTCGATTTTTGATTTAAGTTTTTCGATTTCTTGATCTAAATTATCTAATTCATTTTCCTTTGATTCTTCTAAATGAAGAAAATTATCCAAAATATATTCACATTCCCTCAAAGTTTCAAGATCATTTAATTTATAGGCATTTAAAGTCTTTTGCCATAAATCTTTTTTTATTTCATTAAAATTCGGATCAATATCCGGATGAATTCTTTTCGCTATTTTAAGATAAATTCTCTTTACTTCATAAATTTCGTTTTTACTAAGCAAAGGTAGTCGGTTAAATTCTTCTGCCAAGCGGTATTCTTCAAGAATCTTGGCTAGTTTTTCTTCATATTCTTTTAACTCAGAATTTAAAATCACTTCTACAAGATTCTTATCAATTTCTTCTTCACGGTTAAGATAGGATTGATAGAGTTCGATTTTTCTTTTAAACCTCAAAATTTCTGTATACAAAAGATAACGATCGTAAAAAATTTTCCCGAAAACTAAATTATATCGATTATATAATACTACACATTCTTTGGAAAGATCTTCATGTTCTTTATAAACAATCAGAAACATTTCCTTCAAATTATTAAGTTCTTCTTCTCTTTCCTTAACCAGAAGATTCTCACCAATCATATCTTACTCCTCTAAACTCAATTATATAATAAATCACCTTTTTATTCAACAAACAATCCTTTTAGATATTAATTAAAAACAAATAGTATATGACTAAAAGTCGCCATTCACTTTAGGTAAATAGCAACTTTTAAATTCTTAAAATTTTATAGGGTATTCTTAAAATATCTTATAGAGTCTTTAAGCCTCACTTAAAAGTCAGAATTGATACCTTTAACGTAAAGAAGTTTCAAAGGCTCTCTATACAATGGATTTAAAGCACCAGGATAAGTAACATGAAATTAGATCTTTTTATCTTCGATCTTGAAGAGAGTATTACCTTCATCAATCTCGAAAGTACCTTTCCGATTGAGCCCATCATTTAAATAGGGAACATAGGCTCCTGTGGGACATTATGTTGATGCAAGTTTTGGTGTTATTGCCGGAATGGCGGATAACGAGCGCCAGGTAATGTTTGCTGAAGGCGAATATTTCCCGCCAGAAAGAATTAACGCAAACATTATCTGGTATTCTTCTGGTTTTATTGCTTATTCTTTTTCTAACATGTTTTCTAAAAAGAATAAAATAAAAGAACTCACATCTACTCTGGAGATTTGTTCAGAAACTTTTAACTATCAAAATGATTGGAAATCTGATATCACTTTTTCTATCAATAATCAAGATTTAGTAACTTATTTATCGCCAGGGGATTTGGGGGGGCAACGCGTTTTATTGAATCCTTCTTGGTGGCCAAACAATGCCACTCAGTTTGGTATATTAATCAAACTCACAATTACTGAAATCGGTGGTTTTTTAAATGGTGTATTGTCTAACACAAAAGTGAACTTATCAACGTTGGAAATATATAAGGACCATAGACTCACATTAACAATCCAAAATAAATCTGTTGCTGTTCATATTGGAGGATTTAACATCTTTGGTAAACATTTTGGCGATTATGAACAAGATATCTTATTGACAGCAATATACTAAAATCATAAAAATCCAAAGAAGTTTATAATAATCAAACATAGACACTAGTCCTTTTAGGGCTAATGTTTTATTTGTTAGAAAGCCGTTTAATGTTTTGAAGTACGCGTAATTCCTTTTCTATGCACATGCGTCCTCTTCAGTTTTCTTTAGTTTAAATAAAACTATAAACTTTTTAAGGGAGTTGAAACGCTTGGATATTCTTTTCCAAGCTTTCCAAATATAGGTTCTTATTCTTCTTAGAAAATTATCTAGCAATTTCAATAAATTCGGCTAATAAATAAACACTAATCCATTATACTATTACTTATTTTAGTCTTAACAGGCGATGCTTTAAATCTGCACTTCGACTTCTTGATGTAGTTTTAAAAGTTTATCCTTCATTCTTTTTACTGATTTTTGGTGAACTCTGAGGCGTATCTACTTTTACCGAAGACAGTAGTAAAAGCCAAAGAGTAGCACCTTGCCGTTGGCTAGCACTTCGTTTGACATCTTCTCGTTCAAGAGACTTTCACTGTTAAATTATTAAACATGCCCAACACACAAAAAAGAGCGTTGAAAAAACAACACCCAAACATTTTTTTGAAATATTTTCTTGATAAAGTATTATTAAAATAATTTATTTGTTTTAATATTATTATAACTAATTTTCAAACTTAAGAAAGGATCCACTTCACAGACATCTTGTTCAACGGCAGCCCATTTAACACCCTGCTCTACAAGTTTATTATAAATAGTAAGATAATCAATCTCACCATTAAAAATTTCCGCCATTTTAACTTCCCCATTTTCACGTTTTAAATCCTTAAAGTGCACTACATCAAAGCGATTTTTAAAGGAATTGATAAACTCAAGCGGGTTAACACCAGCGTAACATATCCAATAAAAATCAGGCAGAAAGGAAAACAATTCGGGGTCAGTCTTATCTTTAAGGTAATCCATAACTGTATAATTTTTTGTAATCTCTATAAACTCATGGTCATGATTATGATATAAAAATTTTAGACCACTGTCTTTAATCTTGACTAACGCCGGATGTAATATTTCTATTAATTTATCAGCTTTCTCTTTACTATCCGCCCGATACCATCCTAGTCCGATATTTTTACAATCCAATACTTTATGCTCCAGGATTACGTTTTCGGTATCGTTGATAATCCGATCTAACGGCGTATGTGTCGCACAAACTTCTAAGTTTAAATCCTTTAATGTTTCCGAAAGCCAAGCATTACGATATTGGCCAAAAGCAGAGACTTGTACAGCATTATAACCAATGGCTTTGACTTTTTTTAAAGTTTCAAAGATATCTTTTTCGTTTTTAGTATAATCTCTAACAGTATATAGTTGTGCTGCAAGTTTCATATATTACTCCTTATCAATTATTATTTCTTTATCCATACTTTTGTATAAAGCCCAAATTACAATTAATGCCTTCTTGGCTTCCTCGATACCAATCGAAAAAGGTTTTTGGTGAAGAACTGAATCATAAAAGTCTTTGATTAAACTTTGATGACCGGCTCCCCAATAATCTTTACCTCTTAATTGTCCTAAATTTGGAAGGTTTTGAAAACAATTATTCACATAAATATCTCGTCCGACAATTTTGATCAAATAATTATTGCTGATAATTTCAAGCTCAATTGGATTATTATTTGAATTTTCATTGCTAGCGAAAAACTCTGCTGTATAAGTCCCAAACATCTTAAATTCAGCCTTTGTTTCAACTTCAATTATATCTTGAAGATTATTATTTGCAATATTTCCTTTGATTTTTACAGGCATCCCACAAAACCATAATATTAAATCTAAACTGTGAATGGCTTGATTAATCATCGCCCCTCCACCACTAGTTGCCCATTTTCCACGCCAAGGAGCATCCCGATAATAAGCCTCACCTCGGCTCCATAGTACTTTTCCTTTTACAGAAACAATCTTCTCTTCCTTCAAAAGTTCATAAGCTAAGAGATTAGCCGGTAAATAACGATTTTGAAGACAAATACCAAGTATAGCTTTTGAAGATTTTTGAGCTTCCTTAATATTCTCTAGTTCTTCTAAACTGATACAAAGTGGTTTTTCAGTCAAGACATTGATGTTACGCTTTAGAGCAACAATTGACATCTGGGCATGTAAATAATGAGGAGTACAAACATGGACAACATCAATCTCTTCATGATCAAGCATTTCCAAATAATCAGGATATATTCTTGACTGAAGGTTAAATTCTTTTTTTAGTTTTTCGGCCTTTTTGCACTCTATATCACATAAGGCTACAATTTCTCCGCCGGCCTCAATAATTGCTTTAAGATGAACTGGAGCAATAGTCCCAGTGCCAACAATTGCGGACTTCATAATAATTAATATGTTCCTTCAGTATTTAATACAATATCAGAAACATCTTTTTTCTTTGATGCTTTTCTTCTTTTGTTTAATTCTTCAAGATAAAGCTCATCATCGAAAGGCAGGTCGATTCCTTTATTTAACCAAGTGGATAATAGCATCGCATCCATTAAAACAACCCCATTAAGACCTTCTACTCCATCCACAAAAAGAGCTTCTGTGCCTAAAATTGCATTGGTGAAGTTTCTTAAAATACCTAGATGCTGAGGGTTTTTACCGTCAGTTTCAACATTTATTACTTCAAACTCCGGTTGGCCAAAACCGCCTTTATAAGTCTCATTGAATTTTCTTTCGTCAATTTTGTTTTTATATAAAATTAATTCATCATTCTCACAGACAAGTTTACCACCAGTGCCCAATACTTCAAAACGATTAGTTCCTGGAGCATCAGCAGTTGAAGTAATAAAAACACCGGTTGCTCCATTGTCATATTCAAGATAGGCGGTAACATCATCTTCGACTTCGATATTATGCCATTTCCCAAAATGGCAGAAAGCATGAACACGCTTAGGCATCATCCCAGTTACCCAAGATATTAAATCGAGTTGATGCGGAGATTGATTAAAGAGGACCCCGCCGCCTTCGCCATCCCAAGTTGCCCGCCAATCTCCGGAATCATAATAACTTTGGGGTCGATACCAATCGGTCATCAACCAATTTATTCGCTTGATTGAACCGATTGCACCTTCTAAAATCAATTCCCGCATTTTTCTATATAGACAATTAGTTCTTTGATTAAACATCATTGTAAACAATGCCTTTGAATTTTTAGCAACTTCATTCATTTCTTTTACTTGTTTTGTATAAACACCGGCCGGTTTCTCACAAATAACATGTAGACCTTTATTTAAGGCTTGGATGGCATGAACTGGATGGTCGTAATGAGGAACAGCAATAATAACCGCATCAACATCTGCTTTTTCAATTAATTCAGCCCCATTTGCATAACAAGTGAAGTGAGCGTGCGGATATTTATCCTTTTGGACTTTTAATTTACTTTCCTTTAAATCGGCGATAGCCACAACTTCTGCATTTGCAACACTTCCACCTACAAAGCTGTCAAGATGTTTACTTCCCATATTGCCAACGCCGATAATTCCATATCTAACTTTATTCATCTATTTTCTCCCAAATCATATTGTTTTCTTGATAGCCAGATTTTAGAAGCAAATTCTTAAAAGCATTTACCGCAAAATCAAAAGCATCTTCGTTGTTTGAGAATTTAAACTTATTTTTAAGTTCACTCTTATCAATATCGCTATAACCTTCAAAGATAGCTAAATGGGGTTCAATTGTAAAGACAGTGTCTTTTTCAACTTTATTGATAATCTCCTTAATCATCCCGTCACCGTAGCCGGCAG
>CALEGD010000045.1 GCA_937877075.1 uncultured Acholeplasmatales bacterium | reverse complement strand
TTACATCCTTCAAAACATCCGTTAAATCTTCTTCCCCATGGATAATAACCCCCGAACGGGTTTTTGCTAAATATTCCTCCTTTGTATTTATTATTTTTGTTTCGCGCTTAACCCCTCTATTGCCATCGTAATGTTCAACCACTTCATACCTACCATCCGGAAGCTTTCCAATGAACGTAATGAAAGGTTCATCCCTAAAAAACTGTTTCGCTTCCAGTTCATCAAGTTTCTTTATAATGCTTTTCCGGGTGGGCATCTTCTTTCTAATCATCGTTCAATCCCTTTTCCAGTTCATTTAATCTCTCAACAATGTTTTGATTTTCGTACATGACCAAACCAAGGTCAAGAACAGTCCTAGCCGCTGAAACCCTAGAAGAATCAAGGGCAGATGGATTATTCATAATCCCCCTTAACACCTCTAAGGATTCCAAACAATAATTTTGCGCTTTCTCCATGGCATCATTGAAGGTTTCTTCTTTGATTTTATTAAAGACGGTTTTAAATTCTTCTTTCTTCCGTAACCTGTAAAGGGTGGATATGGAAACACCTGACTTTTCAGCCGCTTCTTTTATCGATGAACTAGTGAAAAGGATTATTGCAATTTCTTCATTATTCAATTTAGCCATGTATATCACCACCTTTATTATTTTTCAAAGGGAAATATCGTTCATACTCGTCATTTCAGGTCATCAAGCAACATCCCAAGGAAAGATTTTACTTCTTTGTTCCCCTTCATCCGAAACAGATCAACGGTTACAGTTTTGCCCTGTCTGATCTCATTGTCCATTGTTTTCCACTTCGGCCTTGAAACTTGGAGTTTTCCGGCTTCTTTGTAATATCTAAACTCCCCAAACTCGGTTATGACCTCCACTGGTTTTTCTTTCACATAATACGGTTGTTGCATTTTATAACATCCTTTCCTTTTCAATTAAACCCGATCCGTTCGTTACTAAAATCTTCAAAGCAATTATCCCAATTCAGATGGTGGTAACCGGCTAACTTAAACGCCTGATTGATTTTAAAAATGATGTTGCCGGGTATGGTTGATCCAAGGGTGAAATGATCTTCAATGAATCCAAGATCATCTTCTGATAGAAGGTTTAGGGCTTCAATAATGGCCTGTTTATTGGGAAACCCCTCCAAGAAGTTAATCATGGTCTTGTAACATCCAAGAAGATTTTAAACCGTTTCACTTTAACCAGTTTCCCACTTACAATAATAATCCGGGTTGAATGGCTTCTCGCTTTGCAACAACCCATTTTAATTGGTTTACCTTTAGAAACTCTAGTTTTATGGATTATATGGATCTCTCCACAATCCGGACAAACATAACTATAAAAACCATCTTCCAAAGTTAAGGGTTTAACTATTGGTAATTCATCAACCCCCGGTCTTATCGTCCTGGTGTCAATGTAGCCGATAGAAGATTCTAGAATATCTTCAGGTTTAAAAAGTATTTCACCATAGGTTTTAGCAGTTCGGAATCTTTCCCTTAAATTTATTTTCATTACCTAACCACCCCTTTCATTTTTAGTAATACCCCCTTAATATCAACCAGGTTTTTCAGTATTTTAGAAAATGTTTTCTCGATGGGAGGTTTCTTCATTCTTGATCATCCTTTTTATCATTTGTCAGTTTGTCTGTCAGTTAGTAACCTAAAACTATATATATACTTTTTTAAAAAAATTTGTGGTTTTTTAATTTTATTTTTTTCTATTAAAAGGTTCCCTTTTACTGACTGACAAACTGACATTTTATTAAAAATGTCGATTTTATAAGGCTTTGCCCCTGTCATTTAGTTGTCTATTTATTGTCAGTTTGTCACTTAACAAACATACTGTCCCGTTCATTTGTACCGGGAACCCGCTTTTGTTTAACGGTAAAATCAAACTCGTTTATAATTTCATCTACAAAGCTTCTTCGGCTTTGAGGGTTGTTATTATTCCTCAAACAAAATTCGGTGTATTTTCTATAAAGATCTTTTATTAGTTCCCGTTGTAACCCTTCTTCATCAAATTCTGATTCACTCATCCAGGTTAAAACATTAGAGTTGTTGATTTTGAATTTCTCCAATTCCTTTTTAACCGCTTTCGGTTCAGAAAAACCATTATTCAGATAAAGTCTTTTATACCCTTCAATTCCCTTATTTAATAAGTAGCTCATGCATTCGGGGGTAGATAAATCTTCGTCTATAAAAGGGTTAAAGTCCGAATCACTCTTGCTAAATTTATGCCGGAAGGGAATTATAATCGGTCTCCGCATTACCCCGACCTTATCAATGAAATGGGGAAGAGTATTACAACCAAACAAAAGTTTGGCGGTATTGTAGTATGTATAAGATCGCCCATATTTTTCTTCAACAATTACCCCATCTCCGGTAACTAGGCTTTTAAAAGTACCTGATTCCGTAACGGTTATTTGATCAAGGTCTGCCGATATGTTGCAGATTTTATGCACTATACCAGAAAGCCTAAATTTGTCATTAAAATCTTTTAGGCTTAATGTCGATACGTTTTGTTGTCCTACAAAATTAATAATCATTTTTAAAACGTTTGATTTACCGCCCGAAGGTTTCCCCACCAAGAAAAAAGCCTTATGAAAATTAACGTGATCCATCATCAAATAACCAATGATTTCATAAAAGAGATTTATTAAGTCCTGATCGCCACAGAAAACTTTATTTAATGTTTCATCCAAAAGGGGATATTCAACGTCCGGGCGGTATTCGGCATTGAATTGTCGAAATTCAATAATATCAGGTGTATGATTTAATAAGGTTACATCATAGTTCTTGGTTTCTCTGTTGGGGGTAAATTCGATAATTCCATTTTTGACATTGACCCTTTTTAAATTATTTCGTGTTAATTTCTTAGCACATCTGCCCCTTATGAATTCAATGGTTTCCCTTCTTTGGTTGATCTTTAATTCCGGTATTTTATTGATGATGATTGAATTCATGTCATTAATATCTTTGGGAACATAGATCCCACCCGAATATGTGTATATGTCCCCATTCACAGAAATTAACTTTAATTCGCTGATCAGTTGATCCCCAAATAAGGCATGATTAAATTTGCCGTCTAAATAATTTTGATTTAGTGCATCCCATGCTTCCTTACGGATGGCATTTTCAAATTCGTCACCTAAAGATTGTTTAAAAATGAATCTGTCAATTAATTCCGCTACCGTTTTATATTCCTCATAACTATAACCCGCCGCTTTCACCGGGTTCATATAAGTAAATAGTCCCGACTGCCTACCATCTCCCGATTCCATATTTAAAAAGTTAAAATTGCTATTGAGCGGTAAATCATAAAAGGGTATTTCATCAAGTGTTCCATCGTCTTTGATATTGCAATATAGCACTTCCCGCAAACTCCCATCCGGGTTCGAAATGCTTATACTATTGATGGCCTGTTTAATTTCATTCGTGCTTTTCACTTTTTTTATCCCACTTTTGTAATCCACCGGGGAAAAGGTCAAAAGGGTTTTATTCTTGTTACTGTTTAACGGTAATTGCTTTGAATTAGCCCAAGCAAAATGACCCCCATGGTTAGGGGATTTAATTGCAATACAATGATCTTTTAAAGCCTTAACCATTTTTAGCCTACATTCAAACCCTTCCGCGCTGTCATAATCTACAATAATAATGTTTTTGGGGATTCGTCCGCAAAGGAATTTATCTTCATTCAAGGCTGAATCAAAATCTTTAGTTTTACGATTACTGAAAGGGGCTTTAAAATTACCATCATTCCCACCCTTCCAGTATTCATTATTGAAGATTATTGCCCCGATTTCTTTATTAAATCTTGTCACTCACGGATCACCGCCATCTTTATTGAAACTTCTAAAACCTCCTGAAAACTTTGGGGAACTTCTAAAACCTCTTTGAAGTTTTAGAACTTTACTTGATAACTTCCAAAAGTTTTAAAAGGTTTTATGAAGTTCATTTAAGGTTTTTACTAGTTCTGAAACTTTCCATTAAATAAAATGACCGCTTATTAGGCAGGCATATTAATAAACTATGTTTTTTCTCCCCACATTAAACGGGGTCAAATCCGTATGACCGTACTGATTTTTTGTTGAATTTTCAATCAGTTCTCGCGCCCTTTTCCTTTGGTTGTATTTTCTTTTCCGCTCGGTGTTTTTGGACATAGTTATGCCACCTTCCCCTAGTTCTAGCCCGTTAAGGCGACCCGGTTCGCATAATGTTTTATGCAATTGTTTTCCGTGCTTCCTTCTCCAACCATTCAAGGAATAAGTTAGTAGGAGTAAACAGTTTCTTACCAATCCTTATTTTGGGAAAATCCTCCCTATGGAATAATCCGTAAACCGCCGGAAGGTTTAGATTCGGCATATCTTTCCCATTAAAAAATAATTCCTTAATCATTGGCGGGTTTAATAATCTTGGTAAATTGTCGTTCATGGTTTTAAACCTCCTTTTGGGTTGTTTCATGCTATAATCATATTTCATTAAAACATATGTGTCGAATTGGTTTAATGGTCAAATTCAGGGTTTATATAGGTTTGGTTGTAATCGCGAGATACCAAATATCGGTTGACCAAAATACATATTTTTCCATATTTTATGATTTATTGTTATTTATAAATACTTATCGTTACCTGTAGTTTATTTATTTTTAGACCTACTGATTTTTGCTAACTCGTTAAACTTCTTAAATCTCCTATTTTCTTCTTTTTACTCATTCTTTTAAAATTCTTTAATCTCCCCAAACCCATCCCCCGTAAGGATTTCAGCTTTAATTTTTACTGCCAAGTTTACTGCCAAACAAATATAAAAAGATGAAAATAGATGTTTATCGTTAAAATTTATTATAGGCAATAAATAAGAAAAACCTGCATTAAGCAGGTTATATGATAAAAGATAACATTATATGAAATTAGCTAAAAATCACAACATCAAACTTCTAATCAGTAGGTCGTAGGTTCGATTCCTACCAGACGCGCCATCTTTTGTATGGATTCCCGACTTTTTGAAAGTCGGGTTTTTTGTTTTATTAGAGCAGATGAGCCACCTTGTGGATCCACTTTGTTCTTATCCCCGGTAAAATAGTTCACGAAAGGCCGGTCGGGTCCAACGCTGAAACTCCTATAATATTCAAAACTAACAATAACATCTTACCGTTCATCCTTAGTTTTTGTCAACACAAAGGCTCTTCTGGAAGTCAAGGGGAAAAGTGGATAAAGTGGCAGTCTTTTTAAAAAAGCTGTTCCCGTCAAGGAACAGCTTTTGGAAAATCCTATTGGAGGGGGGCATTCTAACAAAGCTTTTTG
>CALEGD010000044.1 GCA_937877075.1 uncultured Acholeplasmatales bacterium | reverse complement strand
CAGCATCACTAATTAAAAATTGATCATTGTACTGCTCCACATAAACCCTACGATTTTTTAAAACCTTTTTAAAATATTTAGTAATCATTTTTTACACTCTCCATTTTAATTTTTGTTCAATTTCTTGAACTTTATAGGGAAAATAATAACTTCCAATAAATTGCCATGATTAAATAATAAATAGCTTTATCTATTTCTTGATTACGATATTTTTCACATGCGATTAACTGAAATATTATAGGAATAAGGTTATCTAATAGGAAAGTGATAAAATCTATCATCATCTAAACTCCCTCCCCGTTTTTTTATTACGAATAGCAATCCTCTCAATCAACTCAAACCCCGCCCACTCAATAATAACTTTCAGAACTTTTATAACTTCTGAAACTTTTGCCGAAAGTTCTTTTTCATCTTTTGAAACTTCTCGAAGTGCTGCGTAAGCTGTGGGATCTTTGCATCCGCTAGCGTTTAGTTTTGGATTAAAGTTTTCCATTTAATCCTCTCCCACAATCCAAGTAATTTTTAGTCGCAATCTTAACTTTATGTTCCCAGTCGGGATCATCGCTCCATGTCCAACATGGTTGAGTTTTTCCGATCATTTTAGTCAGTACTTTACAATGATTACCGCTAGGAGTTTTCTTTTGACACGTTTCACAAATTTTCATTAGTCAGTCACCTCCGGCCGATAAATTGAATCTTCAACTGAAAAACCGTTCGGATAACGTTTTTTTAATTTGTCAATGTTCATTTTCATCACCGTTTCCAAATCAACATTTAAGCCTTTGGCAAGAGTTGCGATATACCAGCAGACATCACCTAATTCTTGAATTAATAGTTCAACATCAAATTCATGACCTTGAAACATGCACTTTTTAATATGGTCTGCCACTTCGCCGGTTTCCCCACATAAGCCCAAAACACCATTAATGATTAAATCCCAAGATTCATAACTGTTTGCCGTTCTCAACGCTAACCGCTGATATTCGTTAATTTCCATGTTCAATTCTCCTTTCTACCAGTTCCATAATGCAATAGTTGGCAAGGTCTTTGAGCGTATCTTCAATAGATTCATCTTTGACTTTTTGCTCTGTCCCGGTGAGTAAAGTTTTTAGTCGTTGGTATTTGTCGTAAATACGAATAAGAATTGAGTTTGGGAGTTCTTTCCGAAGTATAGCAAAGGAATCTCCGTAATCATGGTTTTTCTTTTCGTAAATGGAATTTAGTTCAGTGCAAATTTGAGCGTGAATTTGGATTTTATCTGGCATTACTCACAACCTCCCCCAAATAATGACTGACAGTATCATACTTTTCTTCTAATTCAAGAATGTAATTACATAACCCGGCTAATCTCTCCACATCAACTTCTACAACCCGTTTTCTTTCGCTTATAGCTTTATTAATGTTAATTGCAAAAAACTTTTTCCACTCGTATTCTTTTGGATGCTCACCTTCAGGAAGATCTAATGTACTCCTTCTATATCTTGGCATTTCTTTATTCACTCCCTCACAAAAATTCTGTATTTTTTCCCATCAATTTTCCTATCAACAATATCAAAATTAAACTTTGCCTTAACCTGCTTAGAAAACTCAATGTTCGATAGTGCTTGCAGGTTGTTTTCGCTACAATACACTTGATACCGTTTATAAATATCCCTAGTAGGTTCGTTTTCCACCTCCTCAATTCCAATTTCGTTAAAGAACCCCAAGATCGGATTATTTACTTCCTCATAGTCTTTAAGTTCTCGTTCCACCCGATCAGATGTAGTAAATTGTTGATTTTTAAGTACTCTCGCCAATCCCTCCAATCCAATTTTAATTAAGTACTCCATACATTCTTGATCTCTCAATTTATATTTAATATGTACATCAAAGTCTGGATCTTTGGCAGTAAATTTTGCATCAAACGGGATAATAACTAATCTCCGTTGTACCGCTCCGGTCTTGTCTTTCATTCGTGGAATGTTGTTTGCACTAAACAACATCTTGGAATAGTTATTAAACTCGAAAGGATCCTGTCCCTTACGTTCAACGCTTAAGCGCTCCCCGGTAACCAGCTTCCGAAACACCGCCGCATTTGGGATAAATTCATCTCCAATATCATCCCCAATATTTGCAAGTTTCCCGAATAACTCCGCTGTCTTGAATCTGTCTCCCAACTCTCCAAGATCAAGGGATGATATATTTTCTTCTCCTAGCATTGTTTTAACCATGTCCAGAAAAGTTGATTTACCGTTTGATTGGTCACCAATCAAAATAAATGCTTTTCCAAGTTCATTTCTTCGGTAAAAACAATACCCGATCGCTTCTTCGAGTAACATCCTGACCTGCTTATCATTACAGGCGATTTTGTTTAAAGTCTTATCAACCAGTTCCGAATAAACATTAGGATCATAATCCCAGTTAATTTTATTCGTGATTATAACGTTTGGTGAGAATGGGATGATGGTGTCATTAATCAAGTCATAAATACCGTTCTTAAACGCTATTAGATGGGCATCTGATGGTTCTGTATTATCTCTGATTAAGAGATCTAAATATGATAATACTTCCGTTCGTTTCGCTCGGTTCAGATCGCTGATGTGCTTTATCATCTCTGCTTCAATCTCTGCCAGTCCGTCAACATAAACACCCTTCTTGTAAAGATGTAATTGGTTATTAATCCTCACGATATAATTATTATTTTTTACGTAGGTTGCAAATTTATCAAAAAGGAACGTTCTACCTTTAAAAAATATAGGCTTTTTAAATGCATCATCTCGTAATATTACATTGAGTTCCGTCTCACTAAGTGGAACTTTTAAAACATAATCGTTAATTAACCGGATGGTTTCCCTTGATTCCTCAACGCTAAAATCGTTACTTTGCAAGGTAAGAATGTAATTAAAAAGTGATTGGTTTCTCCCATCGCCGGGTTCCATGTTGAGAAACTCACAATTTGATTTAACTGGTGTTAGCCATTTAGGAACGGGTTGATACTCTTTAGAATCATAAATTATTTCCCGGTCTTTATTTTTATATTTTAAAATTGAATATGAATTTCTAGAACCTAATTTAATATCTGCCGTGATCCCGATGGCAAGTTTACAGCTGGTTCTGTTAGTTTTTACTGTAGTATTTTTAAATAAGAAATGTTTCCCCCTGCTCGTCTGGTACACTCTACATTTAAGTTTGAGATCATGAATTATAGTAAAAATTAATTCGCTAGTTTCTTGATCATCGATGTCGATCAGTATGATGTCTTTTGCAAGGATTCCGGCAAACTCTGAAAGATGTTGCACCTGCTCAAACGTTTTTAAGTCTGATCTGTCTTTAAATTTTTCTATGCATTTTTTGTTTTTTGTTTCAACGTAACCCCTAAATAATTCCATGAAATTTCCTCCTTCAAGTTAAGAAACTTGAACGTTCACCCTAAAAAAATATCTGAATCAACCTCATTACCCCAAACATCCCAGCCGGGAGAAGATTCTCTTGCAAAAAGTTCTATTTTATCGATATTACGTGAATTCCCAACCATTTTTTCAATTCTCACCCTTACTTCTTCCGGTTTCTTACTATGAACGGTTCTTTCTGCCTCCACCAGACCGCGAACATTACGGGTTTTTAATAACCCCTTAGTTGGCGTTCCCCTTACGCCCAATAAACAAAGTTCCCAACTTTTCAAGGTATAAGGTGCAACATTTACACAAGTGGTTCCGGTGTTAGTCTTTTTGATCCAGTTAAACGCTACTGTTTTATATTTGAATCCCCATGCCTTGATGACCTCTAATCCTTCTGGCAAATGTGAGTCAGTACACCAAAGAAACAATAAGGCGGTATCATTGATGATGTTTTTAACAGGTAAGTTTTTAATTTCTTTAACAGTCATTACCGGGTATTGCTCGGAAATTTTTTTCATGTCTGCACCGTACTTACTGCCATAAGACCAAGGCGGATCTGCATATATTATACTATATTTCTTCATTTTCCCATAATCCTCCTGTACTTAATCGGTTGATGGATTATTTTAGCATCCTCTATTCCTTTTTTCATACCTGATGTAATGCCATAATCAATATAAACCACCCTTAGATCCGCTACTCTCCCCCACTCTAAACCGGCTTGTATCCCAGTTTTTCGTTGTTCTGGAACACGATCATCTAATACTAGCGGGTAAATTAAATGAGATAAATATGGTGCTTCACCACGTTTTAAACTGTCCAACAAACACAACCGCGCATATTTTATATTACGTACTAAATCACCAACATAAGGTGATTCAATCACTACTTTAAGCATATGCCAAAGTCCTCCAATCGTTTGATAGCTAAATCAATATACCATTGCTTATTTAATTTTTTAGGAATTGATTTTTTGGAAACATCACCATTCATAATAAAACAATTATCAGGAGTATTTGCAAACTTTTCCGGGTTACTATCGTGAGTTTTCACTTTATAAATCGTTCCATCAGTGTTTAATTTAGATGCAAACACCCGGAAACACTTGTCATTCTGGATCTCGCCGTTATAAAGCGCATGAGAATACTTACTGCTGACTTTTACAATCTTCTGGAACTCTTTTAGTTGGCCACATTCATTAATTGTTTTCGCCGGGTGAATATTTTCCAATAAGTAGTTGATTACTGCGGTGTTGACGATCGGAAGGTCATAGTCCAAGCTATCTAATTTCTTAACATAACCGCCTTTAGACTTATACCCGCCGTCAAAATCAACAATGACATAATTATTAACATCTTTTTGAAACACCTTCCGGTAAGAATCAAACTCTAAAACCATCCTGGTTCGTTTTTCCCACTCATAACAAATATCATCAATCAGATCAAAATCTTCCTCCTGGTGGAGTTTAACCAGTAGGCCATCGGTGTTGGATTGAATTAACTGACAATGATCTTCAAGTTTTTCAATCAGATCCAACAATAGGAGTTGACCGCCGACACAAACATTATTCGCCTGTCTTGGATCATAAAGTTGGTTGAACTTATCTTTCATCGCTCCATAAGTACCATTCAGAACGATTTTCAATGGTTCATTTTTCGGATCTTTTTGTGCTTTTAATTCAAGGCGCCGATCTCTGATCTCTTTGTACTTAGATGGTCTTAAAACGTTCCTACTTAAAAAGTCATACTCAATCATTAACGCTGGGTAATAACTGGCAACATCGATATTAACGAAATAACCCTCACCATGGTATTGATCAATTGCTCCATGCAAGCCGCCCCAGCCGAACACATGAGGAACGTTGGCAACATCAATTTCTAATCGTTTTTCATAATCCCGATTCTCCGGGTTCTTGTACCAGTTTAAAACTTCCCGGTATTTTTTTATTTCTAACGTGTCCGGTAACTGAATTTCAAATTCATCATTTCGGTCTTGCTTTCGTGCTTCTAAAATAATTGCTGACAATTGGGCTTTTGTTTTTCCCATATATGATAAAGGAAGATCAAACATTTTTATTAACCCAAGATGACTTTCAAACTCTTCTTTTCGCTGAATAAATACTTCGATCGTCTGCTCCACATCGTGACGGCAATATTTAACCGTTTCTGCTATCTCCTCCGGGGTTAATTTCCGGTCAATATCGAAGGGAACACTTGATTCTTTAATGCTATTGCCCATGAATCCCTCAAGTTGTTTTAATGAGTGAAAACTGGTCATCACATCGTAAGTGTTAAGCGGGATTTTATTTAATAAGTTGGAAAATTGCCATCCTTGTTTTCCGTCTTTGATCATCCAATCATTAATCTTTTTGGGGTTGAACCCACAAAGAATGGCTTTTAAAATGTATTGGTCGTATCTTCGAGAGTTATAACCTATCCAAATATCATTTTTATGTGTAAGGTAAAAACTTTCAAGTTCTTCAGCGTCATTAATGATGATGTGTTCTTGTTTATTTATCATGTCGATCATAACAACTAACCAATCGTGTTTAAAAACTTCAAAATCATAGAAAATCATATTACTTCCTCCTTTTAATGGGTAATCGATATGGAGGGTTTATCCCCCATCTGCGTTCCATCTCAAATCTAATATTACTATATTTGGAAACTAATAATTTATATTTAAGTGATAAAGGATCCATTTTTTTCTGTATTTCATTTGATGTCTCATACCCACGACCGGCTTCAATCAATTCATTTAAACACGTTGACCACTCAACATCTAATTTATCAAGTAATTTATTAATTTGCCTATTACTTAATTTACGTAAATTCATCACATTACCTCCAATTTTTTACAAGAGGATGGGATATAAAACCCCATCCTCTTGTATTAGTATTTACTCCACTTCAAATACTTCAACGATCTCATAGGTACTAAATCCCTTTTTACCTTCGCCATAATGTAAGCAGTATTCAAGACGATCATCAATTGCTTCATGAACATCCATCAATAGTTGTCCGTATTGTGAATAGTTTTCGAATTTGATATCAATTCCACTTTCTAGTGACCGTAAAAACTCGTTAGCAATATGAACTTGGAACCCTCGATTAACGACCTGATTCATGAAAATCATGCTTCCCTTATACTCACCGTCAACAACTTTTATCCAACACGTGACCATAGGATCACCGGCTTTAGATGCAGTCAGTTCCAACTTCTCAATTTTAACCTCATATTGTCCATGTGGAACTTCCTTAAAACTCGCTCCATTATCTTGTGCATCTTTAATATCCGCTTGTAGTCCTTCAGTATCAATCGCCTTATCAAATTTTTCCCATAAATTATTAACCGCCATTATTAAATCATCCTTTCAAATTTGGTTATTTATAATTGTGATAATCTCCGCAATTCTTTTGTACCAAGGTCTTAAGGTCGCTAGTTTATTCCTCCCCTCCTCCAGATTAAATTCTGAAACCATACTCCGGCATAATTCTTCAATATCTTGAAATGCGCGTGTATTAGATTCTAAGGACGATTCGTAAGAAGTAAGATCACTATTTGTTTCATCATTAGCTTCTTTAATTTGGGATTCGTATTTTTCAATCAATCGTTGGAAATACTTTGCAGCATCGTAACCCAAATAATCATCAAGTAAATATTGAAAATCTTCCGGCTGAAGGATGGTTTCAACCGAACCATCCTTCAAACTCAATACCGCCATTACTCACCCCTTTTCTTTCGTGTTCTTGGTTTAGCTTGTTCCGCTTCTTTAGTTTCTAGTCCAATTTCTTGAACTTCCTGGGTAGAAGAAACCTCTTTTGGTTCCGGTGTTGTAGAATCCTCCGCTTTCGGTGTTCGCTTTCTGGTTGTTGGTTTATTTTCTTCCTTCGTTTCGCCATGGGTTTTGATACCGTCCTGGGCATCCTTTAAGGCTTGCAAGAACTCATCTTTATCCAAGGGAATTTTATCCAGCTTGAACGCGAACCGACCACCGCCGAAGATAGTTTCTTTTTTCTCTAGTTGAAGGAATCTCTCTTCACCGTCCATATACGCCCGGACGGTGAGATCAACCGTACCGGCTAACACATTTGCCACTTTGTCATTGATGTTTGGTTTGAAGGTCGTAATCTTAGAACCGCTTTTGAGAGTAATTTCAGTGATGGTTTCTTTAGAAATATAAATGATCTGGTAACCAAGGTTTTTAAGCCGTTTGATTGCTGTCAAGAACTCGGTTCTGACCATGTCCCAACCTTTTCCATACCCAGCATCCGTTTCATGCTGAATCCCCAACTTGTCATAGGTATATAATCTGCAATGCTCGTAAAGATCCTCTACCAAATCAAGACAAATCCGCTTATAATCGTTGTCTTTCTTTTCTAGTTCTTGAATAACTTCTAAAAACACGTTCCAAGCGAATTTTCTTTTGGTCATCCTGCCCTCGGTCGTTACCACATCGGCAATCTTAATCACCGGCGAAGTAGTGTTATCAGTATTCCCATCAGTGTTGATAAATAACAAATCATCAAACTGATCCGCGAAAGTTGATTTCCCCACATAGGAATCGGCATAAATCCACATATCCGGATTCACATCAATTAATTTTTCTCTTCTTTCATTTTTGGGTAACAACATATAATCCACTCCTTCATGACAATATTTTTCATACTCACACCATTTACACAAATAAGATGGTTCTTTGGGAAAGTCCTTTTCATTATTGATTTTCTCAATACTCTGATAGAATTCGGTCACTTTCCCTTGATCAAATTCTATTTTTTTGATAGTAATACTTGAGTTTTGAAGTTCTTCTTGTATTCGTTTTCTAAATTCATATAGTTCCTCAGTTTTCTTTTGTTTTATTTGCACTTTTGGAATGAACATGAAATACAGATTACGAATTTTTTTATCTGGATGTTGTTTTTCAAAAAAATATTTGTATAGCGATAATTGTGGAGAATTTAGGTAGTTTTTAACATTGTTAGAGTATTTAAAGTCATAAATATCATAGTCCTTTGTCAATAGATCAATATAACCTATCATCTCCGGTGTTGATATTTCAACTTCAAATTTACTACCTGGAGGAATCAACTCTTGAACCCTTGGAATCAAATATTCAAATTTAATCGCTTCATTTATATGTTGATCTGTAATGACTGGAAAACTATTGTAATATACTTTAATTCCTTCCCCAGTTCCATTTTCAATTCCTTCACCCATTGATCGCCCAAGAATTAAAGCGTTATCCGGTTCATATGCTGGTACAGTTTTTATTTTGTCAATATATCGCAATTTGTACTTGTATGGGCAACTTTTAAAGCATTCAACTCTAGAATGTGAGAATTGCAATTGAGCACCCCCTTTACTATCTTCTTGAACTGGTTAAAACCTTCTGGGTAAAGAACCATTCCAATTCCATTAGCTTCATTTGTCAACCGGATATTATATTTTTGTAACTCCGAAGGTTCACCAGTCGAAGATTTTAGTTCTACTTCGAAGTAGATCCCATTAATACAAGCGATCAGATCTGGAATACCGGCTTTTTGGTATTTACCACCTCCCCAAATTTTAGTGAATTTAATTGGGTGACCATTGTTTTTTAGTTCTTGTAAGTGAGACTTTACTTTGTTAGTGAATTGTTTTTCGGTCATTGTTTAACTTACAATATAGCAACCGTTATTTTCTTCTTCATCAGAATTTATAAG
>CALEGD010000043.1 GCA_937877075.1 uncultured Acholeplasmatales bacterium | reverse complement strand
AGATAATTCGAGCCACATCCCCTTTAACCTCATCACGGGGTTCAAACGAATAATTGGCCTCTACATAACAATAGCTAGAGCTTTCACCGTATACGATATTTTTAGTTAACGGACGGCCGCCGATGTCGAAATCGAGATTACCTCGGGTACTGTTAACTAGCGGATTAGTTGGACGGAGGTGGTGAAGGTCTGTACCCGCTCCAAGACTAGTTCCAAAATCACCATGACTTTTTGCCCAAACATGTTCGCGGTCCCAAACAGTACCAATCTGGCTATTTTTTGATATACTTCTTCCAGTATAAAAAAGAATAAAATTATTCGGGTTATCCGGATCCTCATCAGTTTTTAAAATATGTTTTTTCACATCGTCATAACTCTGCTTTTGATGATTATCAATTAAATTATGAAGAAAGGTTTTTAATGTTTCTCCAATTAAACCTTTAAAACCATCATAATAATCAGAAAGTTCTACATCCGGATCTGGATCTTCATGATTTGAGTCTACAATTCCGGATACCGTTAATTTAAAGGTGATTGATAGTTTCTTACCTTTTTGACTAAGGGTTGCATATAATTCTAATTCTACATCCTCTTTTTGTCTTGTTACCAAGCCTTCATTGCTGATAACATAGGGGTTGCTACTTAACCATGAGATTTTCACTCCGTCAACTTCTTCCGGAAGTTCAAAAGATTCGATTACATTATTTTGATCAATATCAGAAAGTAAACTGATACTAACTTTTTCAAGGCTGTTGTTTGTACAAGCACTAAGCAATAACACTAAGAAAAATAGTGGCAGCGACAAAATCTTCTTCATAATATCCTCCTCGGTGTAGAAAGATTATAACATAAAAAAAAGGATTGTAAAAGGGGGAAAGATTATAAAAATATGGTATAATAGAAAACGGTGAATGATATGAAAAAAATCTTAGGATTGGTTCTTGAACTTAATCCAATTCACAACGGCCATTATTACTTTCTCAAAGAAGCGCAAAGAAGAGTTGAACCCGAGCTAACTATTGTGGTTATTTCTGGAAATTATACGATGCGGGGGGATGTTTCCGTTCTTGATAAGTTTACAAAAACTCGTCTTGCTTTGGCTTCAGGGGTTGACCTTGTGATGGAACTTCCATTTAGTAGCGCTGTAAACAGTGCTGATTATTTCGGCTATAATGCCATTAAAATCCTTACTTCGATGCAAATTACTGATTTAGCTTTCGGAGTTGAACTCGATAAGCCGGAAAAACTAATAAGGATGAAAGAAATAATTGATCAAGAGGAATTTCAAGAAGAGATTAAGAAAGAACTTAAAAAAGGATTATCTTATCCGACATCAGCTTATCGGGCTTTACAAAAGTTAAGTGATGATGAAGAAATAATCAATCATTTTTCGCTTCCGAATAATACTCTTGGCATTCAATACCTCAGAGCTTTGGATGAACTAGGTGTAGATATCAGGATTGAACTTATAAAAAGAATTGCCAATAATTATTATGATAAAAACTTGACCGGTAATATTTCAAGTGCCACCGCCATCAGAGAATTACTGCTTAAGGGTGAAGAAATATACTCCTATGTACCTGACTTAGGCCTAAAGCCTCAATATTTGAACCAAATTGAAGCAGAAAAGCGACTCCTTTTATTACTCAAATATCTCTTTACCTTAAAATTTCCCGAAGATTTTCGCTCATTATGGGGAGTTAATGAAGGTATCGAGATGCGGATTGCCGGGTTTATCGATAAGTCAACCGACTATCAAAATCTCATCAGAAATATTCAGACAAAACGTTACCCGCAAAATAAAATAAAACGTCTGCTTCTACATATACTATTAAATACAAAGAAGAATTTTGAAAATCAAAAACTTTCTTATCTTCGGGTTTTAGGAAGCAATCAAAAGGGTCTTAAATATATTAGAAAGTTACCCAAAGATATAAAAAGTGAAATCATCACCACTTTTAAAAATCAAGAAAATATTTTAATTCAATCGGAACTTAAAGCGACGAAATTATACGGTTTGCTGAGTGATAGACCGGAATTAATAATGGAAGAATATAAAATACCGATAATAACTGGAGGAAAGAATGACAACTAAAGATATCCGAGAAAGAATAGAAACGCTGGTTGATCAGGGAATCGGTAAAACCTTGAAAGAAACCGGAGGAATTAAGCATATCGGGATTGACCCCGATAAGAGCTTAGTTATTATGATTATTGAGATTGCCAAGACCGGCGGAGAGGAAGAAAAGACTATGCTTCGCCAAATTGCCAAGATTGTAAAAATAGAGATGGGGTTTAAGGGTTTAAAAGTTCAGTTTGAAGAAACTAAAAAGCTTGAAAGCCTTGGTAATCGAAAAATCAAATTTATTATTGTTGCTTCCGGTAAAGGTGGAGTCGGTAAATCGACTGTTGCCTGCAACCTTGCATATGCCCTGACTAGACAAAATAAAAAAGTCGGCTTAATCGATGCCGATATTTATGGTTCAAGTGTTCCGAGAATTTTGGAAATGAAACATGAGTATCCGACAGCTAGCGAAGACCAGAAAATTCTTCCCTTCCATGCATTTGGAATCGAATTAATATCCACTGATTTTTTTGCTGGAGAAGGAAAACCGGTAATCTGGCGCGGGGCCATGTTGAACTCGATGATGAATCATTTCTTTAATGATGTAAAATGGAGCAAAGACCTCGAATATATGATTATCGATTCTCCCCCCGGTACCGGAGATATTATGCTTGATTTAAAGAATTTAGCCCCAAATGCTGAAGTATTAATCATTACCACTCCCCACCCTTCCGCTAGTGATGTTGCCATAAAAGCAGGAATTGCGGCTAGGCAGTTAAAACATAATATTTTGGGAGTTGTAGAAAACATGTCTTATTTTATTAATGCAGTAAATAGGGCTAAAGAGTTTATTTTCGGAAGCGGAGGCGGCATCCAAGTAGCCCAAAAACTTGAAGCCGAACTTCTTGCTCAAATTCCGATTAATCAACCAAAACATCATCTTTCCTTATTCGAATCAAATGAAGAAGCAGGTCAAATCTATGATGACTTAGCCTCTCTTGTCATTATCAGTGAATAGAAAAAGTCCCCGAAATCTAGGGGACCTTTTATTTTTCTAATGATGATGACAGTCACATTCCTCGTCATCTTCATCTTCACAATCACAATCTTCGTCTTCACATTCGCAATCTTCGTCTTCACAATCGCAATCTTCATCATCGAATTGATCGAGAACATTCTCAATCATTGCCCATTCTTCTTCGGTTTCGATTGCCTGAAGTTCGCCTTCGCCGTCCTCAGTAGGAACGTAAGATGCGGCCATTACCTCAATCTCGTCGTCATCGTCGCCGACAGGATAAAATAAAACATAATTTTTGTTGAATTCTTTCGACTCGAAAGTAAAGAGGATTTCACATAAAACCTCATTTCCGTCTTCGTCAATAAAGGTTAAACGGTTTTCTTTTTCCATAATAAAGTCTCCTTTTCTTATACTCATCTGAGTTATCATCGCTTGGAGTGGATATCGAGGTAGGTCTGCAAAATGATGGTGGCCGCTAGTTTATCAACATTTTTCTTGCGTTTGCTTCTGCTGATGTCGGCTTTGATCATGACTCGCTCCGCCATTTGTGAGGTAAGTCTTTCGTCAATCATCGCCACTTCCAAACCCAATTCTTTCTCCAACATTTTCTTAAACTCCAGACAATATTCAGCCTGGATGCCGATATCATTGTTCATATGTTTCGGAAGACCGAGAACGATCTTCTTAACATCATTTTCTCTCACGACTTTGATAGTTTCTTCAAGAGCCGTATTCAAGTCATTTTCCGGAAAACGAATGGTTCCAATCGGATTGGCAATGATTTCAAGATAATCACTGATAGCCATTCCGAGCGTTTTCGAACCTAAATCCAAACCCAGAATTTTCATAATTTACTCTCGATTTGTTTCAAAATTTCTTTCAAAGCCAAATCAACTTTGCTGGGGTCTTTTCCGCCCGCTTGGGCAAAGTCCCAGCGACCGCCACCATTACCGGAGGTAAGAATGGCTGCCTGTTTTACTAAGGAACCGGCATGCAAAGCAGAAATTTTGTTTTTACAGACAAAGATAACTTTATCTTCCGAAATATTTGCCAGAAACACCACTGCCGGATTTAACTTATCGGCTAATTTATCAGCGAGGTCTTTCAAAACTTCAATTTCTAAATCAAAAGTCTTACTTATTAAAACATTATAATCATTGATTGTCAAGTTGTTTTGTAAATATTCTTGCAAGGCAATTTGATTTTTTTCTTTCTTGGCTTTAGCTATTTTTTTATCGATTTCTTTAACCGTTTCTTGAAGAATTCCTACTTCTTCACGACGCTTCAAAACCATACGATAGGATTCTTCCTCGAGGCTTAGTCGAGTTTCAGAATAGTCAATTTTAATTCCTTCGGTCTTTGCTTCTTCTAGTAAAGCCTTAATTCTGGTTTGAAGATCGGATATTTCCTGATTGATTCCGGAAAGTGTTAATTCTAGAGCCTCACCAATCTTTTCACCGGTTGCAGCTTCAATCCGGTAAATGCCCGAGCCCTTAGATTCGAGACTGAGGATTGCAAATTTCCTAATTTCCCCGGTAGAATTTACATGGCAGCCGCCACATAATTCTTTGGAGAAATCCATATCAACAACCCGAACCACTGCCCCGTATTTTTCGCCGAAGACCGCTTGTACATCCAATTTTTTTGCTTCTTCAAGCGACATTTCATTTATTTCAACTTTTAGATTATCTTTGATCTTTTCATTTACCAAAGCTTCGACTTGAAGGATTTCTTCGCTTGAAAGCATATTATAATTATTAAAATCAAAACGAAGAACTCTATCGCCTACAAAAGAACCTTGCTGGCTGATATGTTTGCCGGCAACTCTTCTTAGGGCTTCATTTAAAAGATGGGTAGCCGAGTGATTCTTGATAACACTGTTTCTAAAATCAGGATCAACAAAAATTTTAACTCTGTCGCCTACTTTTAAAACTGAGTCTAATTGTACCAAAGCAGCATGTTGAAAATTCGGCAATTTTGTAGTCGTAATAACTTTATATTTTTTTCCTTCTTTTTCTAAGTAACCGACATCGCCAATCTGGCCGCCCGCTTCTGCATAAAACGGGGTTTCTTTAAAAACTGCCAAAACTTCCCCACTAGCTTCTTCTACTAGGTGACCGTCTTTAAAAAGTCCGATAACTTCGGTATCGGCTTCTAAATATTCATAACCGATAAAACTACTCTCAGTTGAAAATGCCATCATTTCTTCGTTTTGAAGATTCATTGACTGTTCGTCGCTCCGTGAGGCCCTTGACTTTTCCTTTTGCCTGGTCAGTTCCGAAAGAAAACCGGCTTCATCAACCGCAAAATTATGTTCTGATGCCACTTCAACTGTCAGCTCATAAGGAAAACCGAAAGTGTCATAAAGCAAGAAGGCGGTCTCGCCCGATACGACTTTTTCTTTTGAATTTTCAATATAATCTAACAGCCGTTTTTCTCCGGCTTCAAGGGTTTGAAGGAATTTGTCTTCCTCAAAACGGATAAGTCTTTTAATATCAGGAACCTTTTCCAGTAAATAAGGGTAATAGCTTTTCATATTTTCTGCTACCACCGGAACTAGTTTATATAAGAAGGCCTCATTCATGCCTAGTTTACGTCCAAATCTAAGGGCTCTACGAAGAATTCTTCTTAAAACATAACCGCGGCCTTCATTGCTGATAACTGCACCGTCCGCTACCGCAAATACAACGCTCCTGACATGGTCGGCAATTACCTTGAAGGCCATTTGACCGTGATATGTAGTATTTGTTAGGCATTCAGTTTCTTTAATAATCGGCATAAAAAGGTCAGTTTCATAATTTGTTTCGACCTCTTGCAGCACGCAAGCCATCCGTTCAAGACCCATTCCGGTATCAATGTTTTTACTCGGAAGTTCAAGATATTCACTGCGTTTTAAACCACTTACGGCATTATATTGACTGAAAACAATATTCCAGATTTCAATATAACGATCATTTTCCAGATCTTCTTTTAAAAGTTTAATTCCTAAATTCTTCGGATCGTATTTTATCCCCCGATCGTAAAAGACTTCGGAATTCGGTCCACAGGGACCCTCACCAATCTCCCAGAAATTACTTTCAAGTTCTACAATATGATCGCTTGCAACACCTAATTCTTTCCAAAGCTTTTTTGATTCCTCATCACTCGGATGAACGGAAAAATAAAGACGTTCTAAATCAAAAGCAAAATATTTGGGGGAAGTTAAAAGCTCGATCGCCCAAGTCAGGGCTTCCTTACGAAAATAATCTCCGATTGAAAAATTTCCGAGCATCTCAAAAAAGGTATGGTGACGAGCAGTATAAC
>CALEGD010000042.1 GCA_937877075.1 uncultured Acholeplasmatales bacterium | reverse complement strand
ACCCGACTTTAGTCGAAGGAGATAACTTAATAGTTGTAAGCATGGGAAAAATAAATCGGGGTGGGATTGTAATTGTGAAGATTGACGATCAAATTAACACCATCACGAGCGGGGTTGTTGATGACGAACTGGTTGTAAAAAGGGTGATTGCGGGACCGGGAGATACCTTCTATTTTAATAATCAAGGTATTCTTTATCTGAATGAGAAAATAGTTGATGAATTTTACTTAAAAGATGAATATGGACGTTTCAAAATGGGAAATTCTTATAATGCCCTTACCGATAATTTTTCAATTGAAGATGTTGCCGTTATTTCCGGAGTCAATATTTGTAATGCCGGTGAAGAATGTAGAATTCCTGATGATTATTATTTTGTTATGGGTGATAATCGTCGTTATAGCATCGATAGCCGTGATATCGGTCTGATTCATAAATCCCAAATAATGGGGGTAGCGAAATACAAAAAACGATCCTTTCTTGATTGGGAGAAATTAAAATGATCCAATGGTTCCCCGGTCATATGGCTAAGGCTAGACGGGAAATAGAGGAAAGGCTGAAGTTGGTTGATATCGTTTTTGAGCTGCTTGATGCCCGAATCCCCTTGTCTTCTCAAAACCCGATGATTTCCTCATTGCTTCAAAATAAACCGAAATTAGTCCTCCTTATGAAAACCGATCTGGCTGACCCGCTGGAGACTAAATTATGGGTCGACTATTTTCATAAACAAGGTCATCAAGTTTTAGAAGTCAATGCCCTTTCTGGCTTTAATTCTGCTTTGATTATTAAAACCAGTTTACAAATTCTTGAAGATAAACTTTTAAGAGAAAGAAAACGCGGTCTTAAGGAAAGAGCGGTTCGGGCGATGATTGTCGGAATTCCCAATGTCGGGAAAAGTACGATAATCAATCGGCTTGTAAAAAGGAAAGCGGCTAAGGTAGGAAATAAACCCGGTGTTACTAGAGCTCAACAATGGATTCGCATCAGCGGAAAACTGGAGCTTTTGGATACCCCCGGCGTCCTTTGGCCGAAATTTGAGGACAAGCAAACCGGTCTTCATCTGGCTATAACCGGTGCTATCCGCGATGAAATCCTAAGCAGTCATGATTTAGGTGAATATTTTCTGGAATTTATGAGAAAATATTATCCCCAAAACTTAAGTGACCGTTATCAACTTGATTTAAAACAAGGGAATCTAGACCTTGTTCGTAAGATTTCCCAAGATCGAGGTTTCTTTCAATCGGATAATCTGGAAAGGGTTTATAATCTGCTCCTCTCCGATTTTAGAAATAGTCGTCTGGGTCGGATAACTTTAGATCGTTATAACCAAGAAGAATAATGGTTTTGATCATTTTCTTCTTTTTTCAAATCTAAACTATTGGCAAAATTATATAAGATATGATACAATGTAGCGGCACGGGAGAAGTTATGGAAATATATGCAATAGAAAAAGAATTACATAATGCCGGTTATAGATATATTCTTGGAACCGATGAAGCCGGACGGGGGCCGATGGCGGGGCCACTGGTAGCTTCTGCGGTCATATTACCGGAAAATTTTTTCCTAGAAGGCCTAAATGATTCCAAAAAAGTCAGTCCTCGCCTTCGGGAAAAACTCTTTGATATCATTATGGAAGAAGCTCTTGAAGTGCAAATTGAAATAATTTCCGTAGAAGAAGTAGATAGACTCAATGTCTATCGAGCTTCAAAAAAGGCGATGCTCGCTTGTATCGGTAGAATGAAAAATGTTGATTATGTTTTAACCGATGCCATGAAGCTAAATTTAGATATTCCCTGTTTGGACCTGATTAAGGGCGATTCTAAATCGGCCTCAATTGCCGCAGCAAGTATTATTGCGAAAGTGACGCGAGACCGGATTATGAAAGAATACGACCAACTTTATCCGGAATATGGTTTTAAGCAACATAAAGGCTATGTTACTAAAATGCATTTGGAGATGTTAAGGATTTATGGTCCCTGTCCGATTCATCGAACCAGCTTTGAACCGGTCAGAAAAGAGTTGTATCACCAAACAAAATTTGTTCTTTAGGTTTCAATAAAGAAAAATAGGATATATTATTAAAAACAGTAATAAAAGAAACAGACAGGAAATAAAAAATAAGTGAGAAAATGAAGATATAAGGGTGACAAAAATGTATAAGAATCTGGTAATTGTCGAGAGCCCGGCAAAATCACAAACAATTGAAAAATATTTAGGAGATGAATTTGTCGTCGCATCAAGTAAAGGACATATCCGCGACCTAACGACTAGAGGTTATGGTGGTTTCGGAGTTGATATCGAAGACAATTTCAAACCGATGTATAAGAATCTCCGAGATAAAGCTCCGGTGGTTAAGGAGTTAAAAAAATTAGTAAAAGAAGCAAAAAAAGTTTATCTGGCTACCGACCCCGATCGAGAAGGGGAGGCGATTAGTTGGCATCTTTTTGAAGTGCTCGGACTTAAGGAAAAAGATTATGAAAGAATCGTTTTCCATGAGATCACAAAGCCGGCAGTTTTAAAGGCTCTTGAAAACGGGAGGCAGATTGATATTGATTTGGTTCATTCCCAAGAGTCGCGGCGGATTTTAGACCGAATTATTGGCTTTTCGCTTTCAAAACTACTTCAGAAAAAAATCGGTTCGAAGTCTGCCGGAAGAGTTCAATCGGTAGCTTTAAAACTGATAGTTGACCGCGAGAAGGAAATTCAAGCCTTTATACCGGAAGAATATTGGGAGATTTTCTGTGAGTTTCAAAAAGGAAACAGTAAAATCAAAGCGAAGTTTATCGGTGATGAAAACGGAAAGGTGAGTTTGGAAAACGCCGAACAAACAGAAGCGGTCTTAAAGAATTTAACCGGGAATTTTATCGTATCCGATATTATAAAAAAGAACAGAAATAAAGCCGCTAAACCTCCCTTTATTACCTCCACCTTGCAACAAGAGGCTGCGAGCAAATTCAACTTTATGTCTAAGCGAACAATGATAATTGCCCAGAAACTCTATGAAGGAATTGAACTTTCTAATGAAAGAATCGGTTTAATAACCTATATGCGTACCGACTCTTTTCGCCTATCCGATCAATTCATTAATGAAGGTAAGGAATATATCAATCAGAACTTCGGTGAGAAATACTACCGAGGTTATCGAAAATTCTCTTCAAAGGCAAAGAATGTTCAGGATGCTCATGAAGCTATCCGGCCTTCTTCCCTTAAATATACTCCCGAAAGTGTTAAGAATTACCTTACAAACGATGAATACAAACTTTATTCGCTGATTTATAATCGCGCACTCGCCAGTCTGATGAGCGATGCGGTTGTAGAAGACCAAAAGCTTAAGATTGAAAACAATTCTTATCTTTTCGAAGCCGGCGGTGAAAAAATCATCTTTGACGGTTATTTAAAAGTATATGGTCAATACGAAAGCAGCGGAGAAAAATCCTTACCGGAATTTTCTTTAAATGAAGTTTTAAAAGATCCGGAGGTAACATCCGAACAGAAATTCACTTCACCTCCGCAACGTTATACCGAAGCTAAATTGATTCGGAAGATGGAAGAACTCGGCATCGGCCGACCTTCTACTTATTCATTAACTGTCGATACCCTAAAATATAGATATTATGTCAAGGTTGAAAAGAAAACTTTTATTCCGACTGAACAAGGTATTTTGACTTCTGAAAAATTAGATGAATTTTTCAACAAGGTGATTAATGTAAAATATACGGCGGAAATGGAAGAAATACTGGATGATATTTCCGAAGGTGAAAAAACTTGGTACCAGGAACTTCGGCGTTTCTTTGACGCTTTCATGCCGCTTGTGGAGTATGCTAACGAGCATATGGAGAAAATTTACCCGGTTTATTTAGATGAAGACAATCTAATTGCCTACATGTTGATTACCTATT
>CALEGD010000041.1 GCA_937877075.1 uncultured Acholeplasmatales bacterium | reverse complement strand
CGACGCTCTTCCGATCTATTTCTGCTTTAATATCATAACGATCGGGGGACATCGGTGTATCAAAAATTTCAATTTTTCCTGCTTCATATTTCAATAATCCTAATAAACAGTTGATTGATGTCGTCTTACCGCTGCCGTTTGGTCCGAGCAATCCGAAAATTTCGCCTCCACGAACTTCGTAGCTTAAATTGTTAAGGGCTTTTACTCCCTTTTTATAGGTTTTTGTAACCTTATCTAAACTTACTATCATTTTAATCCTCCTCGAAAATAATAAGCTATAACTATCTCAATTTTTTTCGCTTTTTTTCTTCATACATTTTCATATCCAGTTGTCTTAAAAATGTAGAAGGCGAATCGCCGTTATTTTTGTAAACCATATAACCAAGGCTGATTTCCAATTGGTAATCTAAATTGGAAATTTTATTGTACTCTTTAAAACTTTGCCTGATTTTGTTTACAAATTCCTGCAAACTTTCCGGATTTTCAATTTCAGTTATAATACAAAATTCATCGCCTCCGAAACGAGCCAAGAGATCATGTTCTTTGAGGTTGCTTTGAAGCAATTTTGCGGCTTTTATTAAGGCTTTGTCACCAATAAAATGGCCAAAATTATCATTAATGCTTTTAAAATTATCTAAATCAAGCATAATTACAGAGAAAGGTTTAGGATTAGCTTCAACTCGATTTTTTAGATGAATCTCCAATTTTCGGCGATTAGCGACTCCAGTTAAATAATCGGTTTCAAGATTATGTATTTGAATATTTATATAATAGATGAGAATCGAAAGGGTTAAAATCGTAAAACCGATGGAGATATTAGGAAATGCCATTTGGAGAACAATTCCAACAATCGACTGAGTTGGTAAAAAAACCATTGAGCCAAAATGTTTTTTATGAAAATTATTCTTATCTTTAACCAAGATTCCAATAGAAATAAGATTCAACCCAATCTGGATAATTGGAAAAAACCAGTAAAAAACACCGGAATGGTAGATACTAAAAGCGTCTGTTTTATAATACCACCCGCCAAATTGCGAAGCAAAGACCATGATCCCATTTATTATTAAAACGAAAATTAAGATTTTCTTTAAGAGGTCCATCTCTTTGCTTCTGTATAAAAGTTGATGGGAAACATAGAGAATCCATAAAACAAAGATTGAAGGACCTAGGATAAAGACTGCAAGATTACCGACTTGATTTAATATTAAATAAGTAGGGCTTATTAGACCGGTAAAATGGCTTAAAATATTAAACAGAAGTGTTATAATGACAACAAAAACCATATATATAAAAATACGTCTGGGGGTGGAATTTCCACCATCCAGTTTTCTGACAGAAATTAATATTACAAATAAAACCACAATGGAATAAATATCAAGCAAACTATTCATTATTGCATGATCAATTGTCACCTTAGCACCTCCTTTAGGAATACATTATATCATAAAAATTATTTAATTCATAAAATAATTAAAGCATAAATATCCTAAATATAAATATTTTTGATATAATTTATTTGTATTTAAGAATAATACATAATAGAAATAAATTAAAGGAGTATATTATATGAGTAATGAAAGCCTTAAAATAGGTATTATCCTTGGAAGCACCAGGGAAGGGCGACTCAGCCCCGATGTCGGTAATTGGGTTCAAGAAATCGGCAGAGAAAGAAAAGATTCAGAATATGAGATTATTGATCTCAGGGATTATAAACTTCCCTTTTTAGGTG
>CALEGD010000040.1 GCA_937877075.1 uncultured Acholeplasmatales bacterium | reverse complement strand
ATAAAGACGACTTTACTAAATTGCATAAGATAATACCCGATAATCTCCGTTTCCACCACCACGGGTTATCTGAAAATAATCCGATTGCGAGGGTTGGATTCCTCCCAGTCCGGGACCGCCGCGCATAACATTTACGATCACACAAGGAAGTTCGGCACCGCAGAGATAAGATATACCTTCTTGCATTAAGGCAATTCCCGGGGACGATGATGATGTTAAGACGCGAACCCCGGCAGCGGCTGCACCATAGACCATATTGATCGAAGCAACTTCCGACTCCGCCTGTACAAAGACTTTTCCTGCTTCAAGCATATGTTTCGATAGATATTCCGGAATCTCATTTTGGGGTGTAATCGGATAACCAAAGAAAGCTTCACAACCGCCGAGTAGGGCGCTTCTGGCAATTGCTTCATTCCCCTTCATTAAGATTTTTTTCATTCTCTCACCCTCTCTACAGTTATAACCGAATCCGGACACATATTAGCACAAAAACCACATGCAATACACCGCTCCGGTTCAATAACTTTAATCAAATTATAACCTTTTTCATTCATTTTGTTTTTATCCAAAACAAGAATTTTTGTTGGGCAAAATTCAACACATAGTTGACAGCCCTTACAATCCTCATGTTTAAAACTTAAAATTCCTCTCGCCATTAGCCCTCCTTAAAGCCATTTTTTTCTTAAATACAATTTCAAAGGCACTACTTCTCCTTCTAACTTCCCGCAACTTTTCAAAATTCTTTCATAAACACCGGTATAGATAATCTTTAACCCAGTTCTTTTTTCAACTTCACGTAAGATTTTTTCTCCAGATAAGAGGTCAAGATAACTAGTCTCACGCAGTAAATTGCTATTGTTAATCAGACCAGTTACTTTCACACCACCACTATTTTCAATTTCCGATATCATTTTAATGACCTTGTCGGCGTTTGATGTGTTCTCCCTAAAAACATTAACACAAAGCAAAAGATCATTTTCCTTTTCGTCAAGTAAATCGGAAAACTGTCTTAATATTCTCGCACCTACATCATCGCCACCTAAATCAAAAATCGAGGTCAGATTATGATAAAAAGGTAGAAAGGCTTCCTTGGCAATATAAGGAAGATCGCTTCCTAGAGCATCTTTAACAGACGAGGATATTAATTGAATCTTATTTTCTAAAAAAATATCCTCGAGCTCACGTGAGCGAAAATAGGGATTAACGATATCAAGGTCAACCAAGAATCCGACTTTTTTTATCAGAGCAAGATTAACTGAGAATTCGGATTTTCCGCTTCCGTAATGTCCGGTAATAAAGGTGTTCCTTTTCATAATCTGACCTCAGATAATAAATTATCTTCTAATGTAATTTCTGTGAATAGCGGCAATTGTATTCATCCGGTTTTCCGCATAAACAAGAGCCGCTTTTTGGGTATGGACGTTCTCTGCTTCCGAAATTCGAAAAATTTCCAGGAGTCGATCATAGATTTTTTCAACATCCTTAATTACCCGTTCGCGATTGTAATTATGGAGTTCATGATAAACATTGATAACACCACCGGCATTAATAACAAAATCCGGAGCATAAAGTATGCCGCGTTCTTTCAACATTAATCCGTGCCGCTCTTCGTCTGAGAGAACATTATTGGCATTTCCGGCAACAATCTTTGACTTAAGAATTGGAATGGTTTTATCGTTCATCACCGCTCCTAAAGCACAAGGTGCAAAAACATCAACATCAAGTGAATAAATATTATCCGGATCAACAAGTTCGCAATCCGGAAATTCTTTTTCCATCTTCTGAATATTCTTCGGATTGATTTCTGAATAATAGATTTTCTTGGCATTGGCCTCTAAAAGATAAGAAATCAATGCTCTTCCGGTTTCACCCGCGCCTTGAATAGCATAAGTATAGCGAGAAATATCATCAGAACCGAATCGGAATTTTAAAGCGGCCCGAATTCCGTGAAATGCTCCTAAAGCGGTAATCGGCGACGGGTTACCAGATTTTCCTTCTAAACCGACTACATAATCAGTTTCCATATGGATATAATCCATATCTTTTGTTGTGGTGTTTACATCCTCTGCGGTAATATAGCGTCCGTTTAAACTTTGAACATAACGTCCAAGAGCCCGAAAGTATGCCTCGCTTTTTACCGTACTGGCATCTCCGATTAATACAGTCTTACCTCCGCCTAAATTTAAACCTGCCGCAGCATTCTTGTAGGTCATTCCCCGAGCCAGACGTAGACAATCCAAAACAGCGTCATCTTCGCTTTCATAATTCCAAATCCTAGTTCCTCCTAAAGAAGGTCCGAGTGTAGTATCGTGAATGCAAGTCACGCCTTTAAGTCCAGTAGTTTTGTCATGGAAATAAATCAACTGTTCATAACCATAACGTTCCATGTAATCAAACTTGTTCAAATCAATCTCCCTTTCTGTATTTATAAATGCAAACGCTTACACCATATTATATCATAAAATAATTCATAAGCAAATATTTTTATTTCATTTAATTCCTATTATTTAGAAAGTATTTTAGACTAGTATTTCAATTACCAACATGGCTTTTTAGTTTAAACAATCTCGGTATGAAATGCTTCATCCTTCTTCATTATACCATCTCTTTAGCTATAAACAAGAAAATGCGAATGACAAACACCGACATTCTGACATCAGAAAATTACAATATAAACAAAAAAGAGCGTTGACTTTCTCAACGCCCATAGCATTTAAATTATATTACATTCCCCAAATTAACCAAGTAAAGAGGTAACCGGTGCCAACAGCCGCCAGGGTAAAAGGGATACCGTATTTCATAAATTCGGTTGCTTTGACTTCATAACCATCTTTTCTCAATATTCCGATGGCAGCGATATTAGCACTAGCTCCGATCGGTGTTAGGTTACCACCAAGAGTAGCTCCAATTAAAAGACCGAAATAAAGGACATAAGGTTCATTAAGGCCTAAACCTAAGGCAAGAGGACCAATGACCGGAAGCATAGTCGCAACATATGGAATATTATCAATAAAGGCGGAAAAGAGTACCGAGAACCAAACGATAATCGTATAGACTATGAATTTATTACCGCCTCCGATTTTCAAAATGAGTTCACTGATAGCATCAATAACTCCCACTCTTTCGATTCCGGCTATGATAATAAAGAGACTCGCCAAAAGGAGGATTGTAAAGTAGTCAATTTCTTTAATGGTTTCACCGAGAGATCGAATGCTCTTGGTTTGAATGGCTTTTCTGACCAAACCGATAACTAAAAGTAACATTACGATCAATCCATTGATATTTGTATCAAGGAATCCGATCCCGGTTTTAGGAGTAAAGCTGGCTGCGATTAGTAAACAAATCATTGAAAGTAAGAGAATCGAAGGAAAATAATCTTTTACAATCGTTCTTTCATTAGGAACAAGCGGATTCTTTTCTTTTCTAAAAATCCAAATTAAGACCAGTACCGAAGCAACAGCTCCAAGTTCAACTCCAAAAAAGATTCCCGGTCTACCCTGATACCAGAAGAAATCCGCAAAAGACATATCCAAAGCTCCGCCAAGCATAATTGAAGTCGTATCACCAACAAGGGTGGCAGCTCCTTGAAGATTTGAAGAAATTGCAATACAGATTAAACTTGGCACCGGGGAAATCTTCAACTTTTTGGAGATATTTAAGGCTACCGGTGCAATCATTAAAACGGTCGCAACATTATCTACAAAAGCCGAAACGACACCGGCAAAAATGGCTAAAGAAATAATTGCCCATTTCATATTTGGAACTTTTTCAATAATCATATCTGCAAGTAATGAAGGCATTTTGGATTCGATGAAGAGCGCGACAATTCCCATTGTACCTCCGATCATCATCAAGACATTCCAATCTAAAGTTTTCAGAATATCACCAAATGGTAAAAAACCAATAGCAACGAAAACAACAGCTGAAGCCAATGCTATATAAGCCCGATATTTTGAAAAGATGAGCAGGAATACATAAGTCACGGCAAACAGTCCTAACGCCAGATACATTGGCGAGATTAAGTTTTCTAAATACTTGTACATATCTTTTTCCTTTCAAAACAAAACTTTATAAATTATAACAAAATTTTCCTTAAAACTCAAGCCTTCCCTTGAAAGTAATTATTTAATCTCAATAATCCGCATATTATTCG
>CALEGD010000039.1 GCA_937877075.1 uncultured Acholeplasmatales bacterium | reverse complement strand
TGCCGGATCAACATATGATTATATCGTTGACCATTTTGAGTGGACTATTGTTCTTCCAGTAGCTTTGATTGTTATAGTAGAAGTGTTTTTCCTAGTTAGGAATATTATCAATCTTAATAATGCGAAACTTAAAGAAAAATATGAAAAAGATAAAGAAGACCTTAGTGATTTAGAAGCTGCAAAAGAAGAAATGAGAAAGCAGATCCTTGAGGAACTTAAGAAAGAACAAGAAGAAAAAGCAAAATAATACTCTGATAGTAAATATTCTTTAAGGGGATTAGTATGGTAGAATTCTCTAGATTTTACATTAATTTTATAAAAGAACTATTAAACGACATCGGTAATTTTTTTAAGGCTATATTTAAAGCGATTGCCGATTTCTTTTATAATGATATAAAAGGTTATGTAGAGAGTTTCATTAAATCGATCCCTAATTTTAAGATGGTCGACTGGTTAATCGCGATTTTGGTATTGCTGATTAACTTGGTATTTATCATCTTTCTTACAATTAGATTTTTCCAATTATTACGTCGCTATTTTCGTTTTACAAAACGTGAAGTTGAGAAAGATGAATTGTTAGAAGAAATATCCTTACTCAATCAGAAAACATTGGAATTGATTGATGAAAAAAATAAGATTCTGGCAATGAAAGTTTCGAATCTTGGGCTTACTCCTCATCAGTATGATGAAGATGAATATGAGGAAGAGGAAGAAGGAGTAAAGAAACCGGAAATTAATTCAAGGTTTACAAAATTGATTGAAGTTGACCAAGAATATGAGAATGTTGTAACCTCGGTAACTATGAAACCAGAAGATATGATTAATCTTGAAGGTTTGGTTGAACGTTTTATTAATTATTCTGCTAGTCAACTTAAACTTTTTTATAATAAACAAATTATCTCGGCTTTTATTGCAGGTATGGCAACCTCCAAAATTATAATACTTGAGGGTATATCTGGTACCGGTAAAACCTCTCTTCCCTATGCAATGGGAAAATTCTTTAATCATGATGCTTCGATAATTTCTGTTCAACCGGCTTGGAGAGATCGGACGGAATTACTGGGATATTTGAATGAGTTTACCAAGAAATTTAATGAATCTGACTTTTTGAAATCTTTATATGAAGCAACCTTTCGTGAGGATTTGAGTTTCATTATTCTTGACGAGATGAACTTAGCCCGTATTGAGTATTATTTTGCGGAGTTCTTGTCGATACTTGAAATGCCTAACCCTAAAGAATGGAAAATCGAAATTGTTTCGACCGATGTTGAGGGCGATCCGGTAAATATTAGTAGCGGGAAGTTGGTTGTTCCCCAAAACCTTTGGTTTATTGGAACTGCCAACCGTGACGACTCGACCTTTACAATTACCGATAAGGTTTATGACCGGGCAACACCGATAGTAATTAATACAAAAGCCGATTTTATCGATGCACCGATGACCGACAGCATTGTTATGAGCTTTGAATATTTAGATAACCTTTTCAAAGCTGCGGAAAAAGATTATCCGTTGTCGCCGAAAACTGCCGATAATCTGGCGAAACTAGACTTGTATATCACAGCAAAGTTTAATGTTACTTTCGGTAACCGTATTATGAAACAAATAAAACAATTCATTCCGGTTTATGTTGCTTGCGGAAGAACCGAAGTAGAAGGTTTGGATTATATTGTTGCTAATAAAATCATCCGGAAATTTGAATCTTTAAATCTATCTTTTTTGCACGATGAAATGGATGAATTGATTGTTCTGATGGACAAGCTTTTTGGAAAGAACGCCTTTATTACTTCTATTAGTGCTCTGGAGGATTTGAAGAAAATTCAGTAAAGGAAGTTTTATCGATGGCTAAGAAAGACGATCTTGACAATTTTTATTCTTCGATAATGCATTCGCTTAACAGCTCGATGCAGAAAGAAAAATTCACGGAATATTTTTACCGTTGTTTTCTTGCGGGCGATTCAGTTGTTTATCAGAAAAATATCGCCGAGTTTAAGAACTTCGATAATGAGTGGATTAAGACAGTTGAGATGTATCTTCCTAGTTTACAGAAGATAATTAAGAATCCTAAGTCAACCTTAAGGTATGAAGAAGAAATAGTTCCGGTTGAAAAAGTCAAAAAGGTTACAAAAGACTCGATTAAACACCTTACTCAACATACCGAAAATATCAAAAGTATTGATGAGGACGGAAATGTTATTCCGAGCAAACTTTTAACAACCCATGCAGAAGTAGATTATGCAATCTATGAAAACCGCTTTGTTATGACTTTGATTAATCGCTTGGTTATTTTTGTCGGTAATCGTTATGAAGTCATCCGAAGTAATATTGAATCTAAACAGAGAAATCACCTGAATTTTAAATCAGGTTTTAATATAAATCGTACTGAAGTCGTTTTTGATCTTGATCTAACGGTCAAAAGCGAAATTGAAGACTCACTCTTGAAAGAGCGCAATGAAGCTTTACTGGCAAGAGTTACGAAATTGGTTAGAGGCGTTGCCGGGCTGAAAAACTCTCCGTTTATGAAAGAACTTTCAAATGCGAAACCAGTCTTGCCGCCAATTATGAAAACCAATATCATTTTGAAAAATCCCGACTTTCGAAATGCCTATAGCCTCTGGCTATTCCTTGATTCTTATAATGCTTTAATTTATGATATCGATGTTCAGGAAAAAGACTTAACAATTGATTCCGCCTACCTTGCCGACTTAAATCAGCTGGCACTCCTTTCTTATAGTTTCATTTCATACAATCAAGATACAAGAAGGGACCTTTATGCGGAAGCGGATACCGTCGAATATGTTCGTAAGGCAACTAAAATTGTCAGGGTTAATCCAAGAGATGTTGTTGAAAACCCTGATGCCATTCAGATGGAAGACAATACCATCAATGAATATTACCTTGACCAAAACCAAAAAATATTTAAGAAATCTTTGGTTGATCTCTTATCAAGCGATAATGTTTCTTTTGAAGATGCTCTTCGTCGTTCAATGACCCAAACGATGGATATTACTAATTCCTTATATAAGAGTGTTTTTGAAACAAAACCGGAAATTGTTGATGAATTTGCCTCTTTAAAACCACGTGACTTAGAACAAGATTTAGAAGAAGTAAAACAAAAAGCATCCGTTGCTAAGGTTATCAGAGAAACCAAGGAACATGATTTCCGGAAGTCGATTGAGATTGAAAAACAGCAGATGGAGGAGCTTGGGGAAATTCAAACCCAATTGATCAAGTCGAAGTCACTTAAAAGAAAACTTGTAAAGGATAAGAAAACTAAAGCAAGCAGTAAAGATGATGAAAAAAGAGCCGCTAAGGCGCAAGCTTTAGAAAATAAAAAGATTGTTATTCAGACTATTCATGATCTAAGTTCATTAAGAAAAGAACTCTTTGAAGCTCAAAAAGAACTAAATGAAAAATTGATCAAAGAGGCTGATAAAGAATTAATTGCCGCTGAAAGAGCTCGGGCTAAAATCGAACGTCAAGAAGAACTCGAGAGATTACGCGAGGAAAGAAAACAGAAGCTGGCTGAACAACGCGCTTACTACAAGGAGCAATTACAGCTTATGCGTGATAAGTATCGTAAGATGCGTGAGATGATTATCGAAAGCGAAAAAGCAAATCGTGAATCGGAAATCGAAAAATTACGTCAGGAATACGAAAGAATGCGTGAAGAAAAGCTTCTTCAGGTTCGCGAAAAACATGCAATTTAAGGTCTGCTTACTTTATATCTAGATTATTATGAAAAAAACATTAACCTATATAATTTCAATACTAACAACCATTTGTTTTATCTTAACATTGGTGATTATCCTACTGGGGATTAAAGCTAATGCTTCGAATAATATTGTAAAAGTATTTGGTTACTCTTATTCGGTTGTTGCAACCGATTCCATGGAACCGACGATTGAAGTCGGTGAGGTTATCATCAGTAAATCGATTCCCTATGAGGAAGTTTCAAGCGGAGATATAATTGTTTTTTGGTCGGATCATTACCAAAAATATATTGTTCACCGAGTAGTTGATATTGTTGGTGATAAACTAGTTACCAAAGGAGATAATCCGGCCGCTCCCGTCGACCAAGATTATGTAGAAAATAATGATTTTCATGGTGTTGTAATAAAATACGGAAACTTTTTCAATGTAGGTAAATTAATTATCGATTATAGGGATGTTGTATACGGCTTAATTATCTTTCTCTTCTTTTATATCATTGTAATGGAAATTATTTCGATTACAAGGAATTTAAAGAAAGCAAAAGAGGAAGAATTAAAGAAAGAATCAGTTCTTCTTAGACAAAGGATTTATGAAGAAGAAAAAGCTAAAATCCTGGAAGAAATGAAAAAAGACTGATTTATTGCCAATTAGGACAATCCTAATTAGCAATTTTTTTCTTAAAACATCAACACTGGAAGATTGATCCAAGAGCGAAATATTTAAATGCATTATGTTTCTTCTTGCAGGGAAAGGAGAGGTATGAAAACAAAGTTAAAAATCTTTGAATCAATTCTCGCCTTAATTTGTGCCTTGCTTGTACTCGCTTCGACCGTCTTTGCTTGGATTACTTTACGCCCAGAAGCGGATGTCGAGGAATTTGTAGTTACCGCGGGTGATTATAAAATTGACGTTGTTCTTGAACTAAATAAGAATGGCGGTGATTATCAAGAAGTTAAAACAAAAGAAGAAATTGAAGACTTTTTCCGATATGCTGTTCCCGATGATATTTTTGGTTTTCGCTTAAAGGTTGAGAACTTAAGTTCTTTTCCGATTGAAGCAATTATTAGTTTAGAGAATATTAGTAGCGCCAATGTACCGGATGACTTTAATATGTTAGACATTTTCTATCTTGTTGACGGGGAAAATTTTGATTTAACTCTAAAATCAACCTTACCGGCAGAAGCCCATGAACAACCCTTGCAAATATATCGTCTCAGTAATCTAATTGATGCTAATGGTAATTTAGTGCTGATTGATTCGCTTCCATTAAATTTAGAAGAAATCGTCATTATAGATTTCTCAATCGCTTATGATAAGACGACCTCCCATTCTTC
>CALEGD010000038.1 GCA_937877075.1 uncultured Acholeplasmatales bacterium | reverse complement strand
GATGACATCGCCGGCGCGCTGTATGATCACTCTGTCGCCGATTCGGATACCTTTTTCAAGAACTTTTAGTTCTTTCTTTGATATTATACCTTGAACCCGAACAAGATATTCCTTTTCTAGATCAGATTGTGGTCCAACCAAGAAATTCATAAAAGAACCGTCATTGGTTAATAAGAGTACTCCCTTAGTATCATAATCAAGACGTCCGACCGGAAAGATTCGATACCTTTTATAACGTTCAGGCAGCAATGAAATAACAGTTTTTCGCCCTTTTTCATCGGAAGTTGAAGTAATAACCGAGCGAGGTTTGTTCATCAAAAGATAGACATATTCCCGATTGGCAATTACTAGTTCCCCATTAATAGTAATAATATCATCATAATTTGCTTTATATCCCATTTCAGTAATAACTTCGCCATTTACCACAACTTGTCCTGAACTAATTAATTCTTCTGCTTTTCTTCTCGAACAATATCCGCTTTGGGCAATTATCTTCTGTAATCTTTCCATTTTATTTTCCTTTCAAAGAATTCTGGCTTCATCTTTATATTATTATATATTTTTTCTGAAAAAAAACAAGGAAAATAAATACTGCCCTATTCGGCAGTTTAAAATAACCACGACACAATCAAATAAGAGATGATAAAACCAAAGAGATTAATTAAAATCCCAATCCATAAAACTTTGGAATACCTTTTAATCCCGACAGCACCAAAATAAAAAACAATAATATAAATCGATGCATCACTGACGGTATGGATAAAAGTCGAAAGGATACCGGAAAAACTGTCAACCCCATATACTTCATAAATTTCCAACATTAAAGTATAGGATGAACCACTAGAAATAGGTCGCATCAACATTTGAATCAGTATCAGCGGTGAAAAACGAAGGTTTGAAAATATTTTTTCCAAATCTTGAATTAAACCGCAACTTTCAATTAGTGAGACCAATAAAACAAAACTGAGGAAATATGAAAACATATTAAGAACGGTAATCGTTCCTTCCTTGACTCCGCTTGTAAAAGAATCAAAACAATTGATTCTTTTAAAAATTCCATAAATAATAACGACTAAAATATAGGAGAGAATTAATAAATTAGCGAACATTTTTCTTTTCCGTTATCTTTAAGATTATTAAAGCGAAGACCGTAAGGAAAAATGAACAAAGACTGAAATAGGGTAATAATTGGAGATTGATTTTTGAAAAAAAGATTTTTCTGACGCTTAAGGCGGTCACCGGAAAGAGGGTGAAACTAGTTATGTTTAGGAGAATGAATTTACTCATTTCTGAAGTCGCTTCATCAATTCCTTGATTTTCTTCCTTCATTAACTGTAAAGCTTTGATTGTACTGGGTGTTCCTGCAACTCCGAGACCGAGGAGGTTTGCGACTAAAGAAAGACAAATATGGTCTCGGGCAGGACTAAAGTGCGGTAAACTAGGAAAGAGTTTGTCTATTAATCTTTTAAAAACATGTGAAAGTTTTGTTATTAAACCACTGTCAAGAGCAATTTGCATCAGACCATTATAAAAGATGATCAAGCCCCCGATTCTCAGCAAGACTTCTAAAGTCTTATTCGGAACATTAAATATCGCGAGTAACATTCTTTCAGAATTACCACGGATGATGCCATAAATCAAACAAAAGCTAATCAGAAAAACCCAAATCCTATTCATCAATAATACCTATAAATATCAACCCTTTTTACAACCTTACCGTTTAAACGAATGATTGCCTGACCAATAATTAATTTAGATCCGGGATTTTTTAATAATCGGATAATGCAGTTGACGTCTTCATCGACCATGACCGGATATTTTATATCTTCAAGTATCACAGGTGTTGCTTTATAAAAACTATCACTGACTTTAATAATTTGTCTTTTTAACACCAGAAACATATTATAATTTTCAAATCCGTATTCAAAGAGTTGACGGTGAACAATGAAGTCATCATTATTACTATTCATCGTAATGGCAATTAACTCCATATCATCTTTCATAGCACTAGTAACGAGTGTCCTTTTTGCACTGGTGGTGTATCCGGTTTTTCCACCAGTTACATAGTCAAGTGAATGGACAAGATGATGTTTATTATAACAGTCAACAATCATTTCATTTTTGGTAATTATCCGATAAGTCCTTGTAGAAGAGATTTTTCTGAAAAGATGATTATCTAGGGCATAAGCCATTAAAAGTGCCATATCATGGCAGGTTGAAAAATTAGCTGTGCCTTCATCAAGCCCAGATGGATTTGAAAAAGTCGAATTGTTCATCCCAATCCTTTTGGCCGTTTCGTTCATGATATAGATAAAATGATCATAATTTTTAAAAAGGTTCCTCGCTATTAAGACAGCAGCATCATTTCCGCTTCTAAGCATCAAACCATATAGAAGGTCTATTAACTTTACTTTATCACCCAACTCAAGATAAAGACTTGATCCCTCCTGTCTTGCCGTCTCCTCGTCAACCTCATAATATTCCTCTAAGTTTCCGTTTTCAATTGCGACAATACAAGTCAAAATTTTAGATATTGAAGCCGTAAGAAAACGGACATTGATATTCTTTTGGTACAATATTCGTCCGCTGTCCTTATCCATTAAAATTGCCGCCACGGCACTCATATTAATTGGAACCTCTTTGGTAGAACTTGATGCTTTAGTTTCAAAACATCCGTAAAAAAGAAATACACTTAAAAAGAAAATTAAAACTTTTTTCATTGTCTCACCTAAAAACATTATATGAGCGAAGAAATGATTATATTAAAAAGAAAAAGACTGATATTCTCAGTCAGCTTCTTCTATAAACCAAATAAGGCATGAAAATGTTCTCGGTATTCATAACTGCGATTACGACGATTACTATTCATAGAATAAATAATATTTAGTTCTTGGAGGATTTCAATACTTGAAGCAACAGTCGGATAAGATTTTGATAAATCCGAACAGATATTTTTGATTTCTACAACCGGATTGAGCCCTAAATAATCGAGTAGTTGCAGTAAATTTTTCTTAATCGTCTTTGAATACTTCGATTCCATAATTAGTTTTTGGTTTTTATATTTAATGGCTATAATCTTTTCCAACATCTTTAGAATTTGGCTTACTGTATTTTCAATCCCTTTCAAAAATAATTCTATCCAGGATAGGTAATCACCTTTGGAACGAACATCAACCAAAGCCTCATAATATATTTTTAGATTACGACAGAAATATCTCGATAAAGAAAGAGGAAATTGGTAAAACAGCTTTTGTTTATGAAAATAAACTAAAATTAGAATTTTGACCTGACGATGATTTCCAACCTGAAAAGGAGAGATTGCCAGGAATTGATAATAGATCAGGGCGGCTCTGATGAGAAAACTCAGGTTCGAATTTTCTTCAAAATAAAGAGAAAGTTTATTCATAGAACATTTAATATCTTTAGGATGAACAGGAGTGAGAACAATGTTACTAACAAAATTTGTTTTCCGAAAACTACCGGATTTGCATGCCGAGTCTTCAATCAAAAGGCCATTTATTTTCTCATTTAAAGCTATAAAACTTAAATTCTGATAGTTTTCTAAAGCAAAATCAGAAGCCTTCAGATATGACTCAAAAAAACCTAAATTAGGGCTTCGCAACTTCGAATTTCCAGATAAAATGTCAACCGGATCAATTTCGATGGACGAAACATGTAAGGAATAATAGGCTTCAATCTTCCTGAACAAAGGGATATAAACGGAAAAATCATTGTCTTTTAGATAGGCACTTAAATGTAATAAAAATTTACTGGCACGATGAAGGAGATGGATTAAATCAATATCAAAAACCAATTCTTTTTCAATTTCATTTAAAGGGCGAGGTATAAAACGATCAAAGTAAATTTTCCCGGTCTTTTTGTTAATCAATACGCGAGGGTTAATATTCATATTTTCCACTATAGTATTCTAGCAAAAAAATAAGATTAAATCAATGAAATTTTCCTAGAAAACTATCAATTATTGTTGTTATTTGTTTTTTTGTTTTTTGAGGGTTTTGATAATCAACTGTTACAAAGTTGCATTCCATTTTATTCTTAAACCAAGTGAGTTGCCTTTTCGCATAATTCCTGGTCTGACGACGAATATCATCTAATACTTCGTCCATTGGCCCACCGGTTTTAAGGAAATTTGCCAGTTCCAAGTAGCCAATATCCTTGACTTTTCGAAAGTCGATTCCTGATTCCATCAAAGTTCTTACCTCATCAAGCCATCCCTCCTTAATCATAATACTCACTCTTTCATTTATTCTTTGGTATAAAAGTTCTCGATCTGTTGTTAAACAAATGATAAGGGCATCGTAGAGAAGATTATTTCCGCTTTTATTTTCGCTGATCCTTTTACCGGAAACTGCGGCTTCAATAGCTCGCAAAACTCTTCTTCTATTATTAGGATGGATTTTTAAAGCGGTATCGGGATCTATAGCTACTAGTTTTTGATGAAGCTCTATATTCTGAAGATCTTCGTAGCGTTTTTCAAGTTTCGGATTTCTTTCCGGAATTGACAGATTATAATCTCCTAAAACAGCATTTATATATAAACCAGATCCGCCGACTAGTAGCGGGATTAGTCTGCGTTTATGGAGATTTGAAATTTTTTTTCTTGCTATTTCCTGAAAATCCTTGATTGAAAACTCCGCTTCCGTATCCAGAAAATCAATTAAATGATGAGTGATATCAATCTCTTCAAGATTGATTTTTGCGGTACCGATATTAAGTCCTTTTCGAAATTGGGAAGCATCGCAATTGATGATTTCGGTTTTTAAATCCTGGGCAATCATTAAAGAAAATGCGGTCTTACCGACGGCGGTCGGTCCGGTCAGGACAATCACCTTCTTCATCAAACAATCCTCCGGAACCATTTTTCAATTTCCGCGCTTTTGAATTTTACTATTATCGGTCGCCCGTGAGGACAGTTATAAGGATTTTCACAGCGACTTAAATCATTAATTAAATATTCAATGACATTACGATCTAAGAATTGATTAGCTTTGATTGAACGTTTACAAGCCAGAGATTTGGCCAGGGAATCTAAAAAGTCATAACGGTTAACATTTCTTTTTTTAATGACCGCATAAATAATTTCTTCTACAAACTCTCTTTCTACCCCCTTTGGAATCCAAATCGGGATTTCTCTGACAGTATAGGTTCCGCCACCGAAATCTTCAATCACAATTCCGATTCTCCGTAAATCTTCCATTTTTTCAGAAATCAGTAAAGATTCGGAGATAGAATAATTAAGTTTAATCGGTATCAATAATTCATAACTGACACCTTTATCTTTTTGAAGTTCGCGTCTGATCTTCTCATAATTAATCCGTTCATAAGCCGCATGTTGGTCAATCATATAAAAATTATCTTCATCTTGGAAAAGCAGATAAGTGCCGTGAAGTTGACCGATATAATACATATTTGGTAATTTCGGACGTGATACTTCTTCCTCTTCTTCAATAAAACTATATTCTTGTTGGTCAAAACTAGGGAGAGGAACCGACTTTACTTCTTCTTTAAAGAGATCCTCATGTCTATAATAATCCGGTTCGCTCAAGTCTTCTTCAAATTCATCATCAAGTGGCGGTAAATCGGGAAGCAATTCTTCATCTTCAAATTGATTACTGATAAATACGGGTGGCCCTTCTACTTCATAATCCTTTTCTTGATATTCCTCTTTCATTATCGGCTTTTGTTCTTCAACCTCGACTATCATATCCGAATCGTGAAGAGCATAAATAATGGAATGGGTTACTAGATTTAAGAGTTCATTTTCATTGGAAAAGCGAACTTCTAGTTTAGACGGATGAATATTTACATCAATTAAGGCCGGGTCAACGATGATTTTTAAAATGACAATCGGATATCTACCGATAACCAGTTTTTCTTTATATCCGGCCATAATGGCATTTAAAAGGGAAGTGTTTTTAATAACCCGGTCATTTACTATCAAGGTAATCTGAGATTTATTAGCACGGGTAATATTCAAATCGGAAGTATAACCGCTAACTTGAAAATAACCGATTGTTTCAAAGAAAGGTAACATATGCTTGGCAGTATCAACATCATAGACTTGAGAGATAACCTCTAATAAATTATCATTTCCGAAGGTTTGTAAGAGTAGTTTATCATTATTGGTCAGTTTGAAGGCAATATCCGGACGGGCAAGAGCCACCTTATTAATGTATTCTGCAATATGACTAAGTTCTTGAGTCTGGGATTGAAGGTTTTGAAGGCGAGCCGGAGTGTTGAAAAAGAGATTTCGAACACTGATTTCCGTCCCCCGAGGGCAGGCGATTACCGCTTCACTGACAAAGGTTCCCCCTTTAAGAGAATAAAGGATACCCTTTGTTCCGTCAATACTGGTTTTTAAACGAAAATTGGAAACAGCAACAATAGATGGCAAAGCTTCACCGCGAAAACCGAGAGTCCGAATTCGAAATAGGTCTTGGTCATTCCGAATTTTACTGGTCGCATGTGGTTGAACGCACATTCTGGCATCAACGGCATCCATCCCAGTGCCGTCATCAGAAACAATGATTTCGAATTGACCGGCATCAGTTAGGGCAATATTGATATTTTTTGCCTGAGCATCGATCGCATTTTCCACCAATTCCTTTACAACCGACGCTGCTCTTTCAATTACTTCACCGGCAGCAATCAGATTGGCGGTATGCTGATCAAGTTTTAGGATTTTACCCATTTATTACACCTACTTTTTTATTATTTTCTGTAATTCATCAAGAAGATTTAATGCCTCAAGCGGACTCATTTGAAATAGATCAAGAGTTTTTATTTTATCCAAAACCAAAACTTCTTTTTCCGTTTTAGAATCAAATAATAAGGGTGGTTGGTAATTCTTTAGAGAAAAAGCACTTTTGTCATGGGTCCTGCCCTCTTCTAGTTTATGAAGGAGGTCTTCGGCTCGTAGAGTTACATCAAGCGGAAGATTTGCCAGTCTTGCGACATTGATACCATAGCTTTTATCAACCGAACCTTTTAAAACTTTATGCATAAAGACGATTTCACCATGAACTTCTTCGGCGCTGACATGGACATTCTTAAGATTTTGAAGATCATCTTCAAGAGAAGTCAATTCATGATAATGGGTCGAAAAAAGTGTCTTACAATGTATTTTTTCATGAATGTATTCGATAATTGCCTGGGCAAGAGCCATTCCGTCAAATGTCGCGGTTCCGCGTCCGATTTCATCAAAAAGAATCAAAGAGTTTTCGGTAGCATTTGATAAAGCATTATTAACTTCATTCATTTCAACCATAAAGGTTGACTGACCGCTGACGATATCATCGGCGGCCCCGATTCTCGTAAAGATTGCATCAAAGAGCGGAAGTTTGGCACTTTGAGCACTGACAAAGGAACCGATTTGAGCCATAATTGCAATTAAAGCAATTTGACGCATATAAGTTGATTTTCCGCTCATATTCGGTCCGGTAATAAGCAATACCGAATCCTCCGGAGTCATACTTAAATCATTAGGGATGAATCCGTCATTATACTTTTCGATAACCGGATGTCTTGAAGTTTTGATTTCGATACTATGGTCTAGAGAAAGAGTTGGACGCACATATTTATTCTCATTTGCAACTAAATAGAAGGAAGAAATCATATCTAGTTCTGCTATCTTTTTTCCAAGTTCTTGGAGTTCATGAGTATAGTTTTTAGCTTCCTCACGGATGGAAACAAAGAGTTGATATTCTAGGGTTAAAGTCTTTTCTTCCGCCCGTAAAATTGAGGCTTCTTTTTCCTTTAATTCCTGAGTGATAAAACGCTCAGAATTACTTAAAGTTTGTTTTCGAATATAATTATATTCTTCCTTTACCAGGTTATTATTACTTTTACTTACTTCAATATAATAGCCAAATACACGATTATAGCCAACTTTCAGATTCTTAATACCTGTTCGTTCACGTTCTCTGGCTTCTAAATCCAACAAATATTCTTTACTTTCGAAATTAATATTCCGAAGACGATCAAGTTCATCCGAATAGCCGTCTTTAATAATACCGCCTTCTTTTGGAGAAAAGGGGGCATCCTCAGAAATTGCTTTTTCAACTAAACCATGAAGACTAAGTATCTTTTCATAATCCACCGAGAAATCAAAATAATCATCGATTTTAATCTTTTCCACTAAGTTTCTTATTTTTGGAAGCATACTTAAGGATTTCTTTAATTGAAGGAAATCTTTCGGATTTGCACTTTCATAAGCAATTTTTCCGACAATTCTTTCCAAATCATAAACGGATTCCAAAGATTTTCTTAAATCAGCAGTTTCCAAAAATTTCTTCTTCATCCGATCGATTACATTATAACGTTTTTCAATTTTTTCACGATCAATCAAAGGAAAAATCAATTGTTTTTTTAAAAACCGACTTCCCATGGCCGTCATACATTTATCCAGAATATTAAAAAGAGTGTTCTTCTTGTTTTGAAACCTTAGTGTTTCAATCAATTCCAGATTTCTTCTCGAAGCCAAATCAATTTTCAAAAACCCGGAACTGTCATATTTAATAACCTTCTGCATATGAACTAAAGCACGTTTTTGGGTGCGGATGATATAGTTTAAAAGGCGGAAGAAATTCTTTTCCTCCATTTTGTCTAAGTCTTCGGCTAAACCTTTTAAATATGAGGGCGGATTAATATTATTTTCAATCGAAAAAGTAATCGGTGTTAAATTCTTTAAAGAAGCTAAAATTTTTAAATTAAAATCATCACCGATAACAACTTCTTTAGTTTTAAGTTTTAAGATCTCCGATAGTAAAATATCATCATTTAAAGGGAGATTCGTCAAATAATTCTCACCGGTCGAAAGATCGGAATAAGAAAGCAAAAAACGATTCTTATCCTGAGAGACAGAAACTAAATAATTGTTATCTTTCTCATCAAGGGTCGTCCCTTCAGTAACTGTTCCCGGAGTAATAATCCGTACCACTTCTCTGGTAACTAGTCCCTTAGCTTCTGAGGGATCTTCGGTTTGTTCTACAATCGCAATTTTATAACTTTTTTCGGTAAGTTTATCAATATAAGAACTGACACTATGATAAGGAACCCCACACATCGGAACTCTTTCCTTAGTTCCGGCATCCCTTCCAGTGAGAACAATTTCTAATTCTTTTGAGGCCACAATGGCATCGTTAAAGAAAAGTTCATAAAAATCACCTAATCTAAAAAATACTAAAGTGTCCGGAAGCTGCTCTTTTATTTCAAGATATTGTCTCATCATCGGTGTATATTTCATCTTGTCGATATTTTCGTACATATTTTCACCCATCTACTACTCTCTAAATTATAACATAATTTTCTAAAATATTACAAGATTTCCGTCAATCATTTTAAGCGGAAATTATTATTAAAAGAGAAGGGTAAAATCCTACCCTTCAAATCAGTTTATAAGGTCTTAAGATACGAACTAGGTATTAGTTTTCCTTCAAGAAGCCGTGAATCCTCAGCATCTAAAGCCATAAAATGACTTTCAACGGCATTATTAATATCAGTTAAACCCGAAACTTTTTCCGACTTTCTGACCTTCCGAACAAAGTCTAAAAGCATCTGTTTATCACCGCCTGCATGATAGGAGAAATCATCGGTGATTTTACTGATATCAATAATTTCCTGTTCCTTACCATAAGTTTTTAAGATAATCTCTTTTTTCTCAAGATCACCCTCTAATTCGGCTTTTGTTCCGTGAATCTTGATACTGCGATGAGTTTCATTAGAAAAGGCCGTCATAACAAAGGAGGCATTAATACCGTCCTCAAAGAGTAAGTTTACAACCTGATGGCTAACAACATCATTATCACTTTGGTAAACACATCTTGAATAACTAAGATTTTCATCGGCTAAGACTTTTTCTGGGTCTGGGTCCAGTGAGAAAATCATCATCCAAAGCGGATTCTTTTTATAGAAATCCAGGGCATTAAAAGGACAGTCAATCTGGCATTTATAACAATATTTTTCACTGCCTTCCGGAGCATATTCACTTTTAAAATGAGATAGTGTTCCAAAGGATGAGAGGGCAAGGTATTTCTTATCAAGCAACCAACGAATAATATCCAAGTCATGACAGCTTTTCGCCAGTATCATCGGAGCACTATTTTCAGTTTTTCGCCAATTACCACGCACATAACTATGGGCATAATGAAAGTAACCGACATGTTCAGTTTGGGAAATGGTTGTGATATTTCCTAGTCTTTCTTCTTTAATCATTTCTTTGATCTTTTGATAGAAAGCAGTATATCTTAATACATGGGCGATGGCAACCCGTCTCTTTAAGTTATTTGCTTTATTGCGGATCGCGAGTATTTCGTCCCTTTTAGTTGCAATCGGTTTTTCTAATAATAAATCATATCCGAGATCAAGTGCAGCAAGTGCTTGTTCGTAATGGTCTTGATCCATTGTGGCAATCACCAGAATATCGGCTATTTTTCCTCTTTCAAACATTTCCCGATAATCGGTAAAATAATTTTCTTCTTGAATCTGAAAAAGATTCATAATTAAAGGTTTTTTAAGAGGATTAATCTCACATACGGAAACTAGTTCCATCTCTTCCGGAAATTCTTTGATAATATTGGCATAAACAAAACCACGTTGACCAAATCCGAGAATAGCTATTTTAATTTTCTCCATAATTTTCCCCCTTTATAATAATGATTATATCATAAAAAGCTTGAGAAAAAAATAAAATAAGCTAAAATGGCTTATTTTTCTGATTCTTGAATAATTTTAAGTACATAGATAATCGGACTGCCGATCAAAATAGCAAGCAAAATTTCCAATAAAGAATTTGCAACAAAGACCCCCCAAATAAAAGTAAAAAGACCTGAAGTAACTCCAAAAACAAATTCATCGTTAAAGAAGAAAAGTCCGGTTGTTCCAAACCAATATAATAAAGGAAGAACAATAAGTGAATGTATCAAAGTCATTAATCCTAATGTGAAGGGAACAGCAAGTTTTTCTTTTTTGAAGAGCTTTGTTAGATAGGATTGGATATCAAATGCGATAAGTCCGATAAAGGCTCTTGGAAGTACAGAAAGCAGGGGATTTGTAAAGGGGGCATAGAGAGTATATTCCATAAAACTTCTCGTCATCGACCCGAGGCCAAAAATAATACCTAAAATTAATCCGTACTTTCTGCCTAAAATAATTCCACCGATTATGACAGGAATGTGAATGATGGTAATCGGAACGGCATTGATCGTAATATATCCCAGCTGAGGAACAAAAGTCATTAATAAAATTAAAGCAATCAGAATTGCAGCAAAAACCATAGAGCGGATTTGCTCGTTCAATAAACTTCTTTTCATATCATTTTTCTCCTTTTTAGGCCACTAAAGGGTCCCATAAGTAATATCATTTTATTATATTCACTTCAATAGTATGCTCTGTAAACAGTAGCATCAGTCAAAGAATTCAAATTCGTATTTTATAACACGAACCGTATCTCCGTTTTTAACTCCGAGTTCTCTTAAAGCATCATCAACTCCAAGTTTCCGAAGTCGTCTCGAGAAAAGCTTAACATTTTCTTCACGATCAAAATTTGTTTGGTCAAAATACTTCCTTACCATCGGACCGTCAACAACATAAACACCGTCATCAGCTCTGGTGATAGTAAAAGGAGCAGGAGCAGGCGTGAACTTGTATTCAACAACCTCTTCACCAATAATTTCTTCTTTGAAAGCATCAAGATCAACAGTATTTAAGACATCTGCAATCTTATAAAGAAGTTCATCAAGATTCTTCCTGGCATATGCACTGATTGGAATGATCAAGACATCCTTTACTTTCTTTTTGAATGCTTCAAGATTCCCTTCCGCTTCCGGAAGATCCATTTTATTGGCAACAATAATTTGCGGTCGTAAGAGCAACTTCGGATTATAAGTTTCAAGTTCCTTATTGATTGCCTGATAGTCCTGATAAGGATCCCTTCCCTCAAGAGAAGCCATATCAACTACATGAACAATAACTCTCGTTCTTTCAATATGCTTTAGAAAACGAAAACCGAGTCCAGCTCCTTGGCTGGCTCCTTCGATTAAACCGGGAAGGTCGGCCATCACAAAACTTCTTCCATCCCTGACTTGAACCACTCCGAGATTTGGAACGAGGGTTGTAAAGTGATAGTCGGCAATTTTAGGTCTGGCGGCGCTAACGGCAGCAATTAATGTTGATTTACCGACACTCGGGAAACCAACCAAACCGACATCGGCGAGAACTTTCAGTTCAATCCGTACTTCTTTTTCTTCACCGGGGTCTCCGTTTTCCGCAAACTCCGGAGCCGGTATCTTTGGAGTAGCGAAATTGGTATTTCCCCGACCGCCTTTTCCTCCTAAAGCAATTACTACTTCTTGGTCATGCGTGGTAATATCGGCAATGACGATTCCAAGTTTTGTATCAGTAACAATCGTTCCGACCGGAACTTTAAGATAGACATTTTTAGCGTCTTTACCGAAACAGTTTTTGGATTTTCCGTTTTCTCCATTCGGAGCAACGATTATTTTTTGATAACGTAAATCCAGAAGAGTGGTTAGACCCTCATCTCCGATAAGAATGATGCTTCCGCCTTTACCGCCGTCTCCTCCGGCCGGACCGCCTTTGGGTACATATTTCTCACGTCTGAAAGCGACAGCACCGTTACCGCCTTTGCCGGCCTTTACGGTAATTGTGACATCATCGATAAACATATTTTACTCCATCTTTGAAAAATTTTTAAAAAAAATGCACATAAAGTGCATTATCTAACTTCGTAAACGGACACCTGTTTTTTGTCTCTTCCCTTACGCTCATATTTTACATATCCGGTAATCTTAGCAAATAAGGTATCATCGCCTCCGATACCGACATTATTTCCGGGATGAATCTTGGTTCCGCGTTGACGGAAAATGATGGCTCCGGCCGATGCAAATTGTCCGTCGGAAAGTTTCATACCAAGGCGCTTCGCCTGAGAATCACGACCGTTCTTAGTCGATCCACCGGCTTTTTTGGAAGCGAAGAATTGTATATTAATTCTCAACATGAGTTTACCTCCTAATTTCTTATTTTTACTTCTAAATAATCAGCATAATCATTACTTATGCCCTGAAGTGTACTGATCAAATTTTCGATGATCAGATCAGTAATTTCATTTGTTTCAAGAATCTTCAAAATCATTGAAGCTTGCTTTTCATCACTTTTAAATTCATATTTCGGACAAAGATTTTCGATTAAGCCTAAACTTACATACATAGCGGTCGAAACGGCACTACAGACAATGTCGCTTCCCGCCTCAGCATAATTCGAATGTCCGGAAACACTAATCTCTTTAGTCAAATCTTTATTGGTTTCTACAAAAACCCGGATCATCTTTAGCCTTCGATTGCTGTGATTTGAACCTTTGTATAAGGTTGACGATGACCTTGTTTCTTGTGGTAGTTTTTCTTGGATTTGTACTTATAAACAATGATCTTTTTTGCTTTTCCCTGTTTTTCTACCAAGGCTTTTACCTTAGCACCTTTCACATACGGAGAACCGATCTTGTCATTAAGCATTAAAACCTTATCGAAAACAACTTCGTTGTTTTCAACGGCGTCTAGTTTCTCAATGTATAAAACATCGTTTTCCTGAACGCGGTATTGTTTACCACCGGTTTCAATAATTGCAAACATATGTGCACCTCCTCATTTTTTATTAAGACGCGCCATTGAGGTGATTTATCTTAAACCTCTTCTGTGCGGTAGCCTCATTTGCAACATAGATATTATACTATTATTTAGTTGGAAAGTCAAAGGTTTTTTCAATAATTTCCGATTAAATATTAAGTTTGAAACAACGACGACGCCGATGTTGACGATATTCGAAATCCTTCCATTGAGCTTGAACTTGAGAGTTGTCTTCTAATTCCGGCCCCGTTTCCGCGAGCTTAACATTATTTCTAATCGCCGACTTAATTCCTTCCGCAAGTATCAAAGCATTAACCCCTAAATTTTGATAAGCAGGTTTAACGGCGATCAAATACATATCCAGAACATCACATTTCTTAAGTGCTCTTAAAGCCCGGAATATTCCGAAAGGGAATAGACGTCCATTGGATTTTTTGGTTGCGGCATTAAGCGAAGGAACCATAATACCAAAACCGATCAATTCATCATCTTTATCGGTAATTAGATAAAGAAACTCTGGTTTAATCAAAGTGGCATATTGTTTGACGGCAGTGCTAATCTGTTTGTCGGTAATCGGAACAACTCCGTAAAGATGTTCAAAAGATTCATTAATAATTGAAAAAGCTCTTTCAATATAAGGACCGATTTCCTTGCGTTTTTTAATCCTGACAACCTTATATCCATAACGTTTGGAGATTACATTAGCCAAGCGATTAACTTTCTCACCTTTGTCTTGCGGCATATAGATTTGATATTCAAGCCAGTCGACATCTTTTTGAAAACCCATTGCTTCAAGATGTTTTGGATAATAAGGATGATTATAAAGAGTAATGATATTACCATATTCTTCATAACCCTCGATAAGCATTCCTTGCTTGTCCAAATCATTAAAGCCAATCGGACCGATGATTTGTGTTAAGTTTTTCTCCCTAGCCCAATCTCTAACTTTAGAAAATAAAAATTTACTCACCCCAAGATCATCTATTACATCAAAACGGTTAAAACGGATTTGTTTTAAGTTCTTCTTTTCATTATAAGCGTGGTTAATCAAAGCACAAATTCTTCCGACAATTTTACCGCCTCGATAAGCCAAGAAAAGTTTGGTCTCACAATATTCATAAGCCGGATTTTTCTTTTTATTTAAAAGATTTAATTCATCAGAGAAAACAGCCGGTACATAATATTCATTATCTTTGTATAGTTTGTTTGGAAAATCAACAAATTTTTTAATATCCTTCTTCTTTTCAATTTCTTTAATCGTAATCATAAGAACCACTCCTTCTTCAATCTACTGCATATTATACATCTAATTCTTCTTTTCGACAACCATTATTATTTTTCTCCTTTAGGAAATATTAAAATTATTGTGCATTTCTTTACCGCTTTTAAAATAGTCTTTAAATCTTTTATCATTAGGAAATTTATCATACAAGTCATATGATTCAAAAAACTTATAAATCACAAGATAGTCATCTATACTACTATTTCTCTCTAAGTTATAATATGCAAATAATGTCAATTAAATCGTACCATGCTTTTCATTAAAAATAGACAAATACATTGATATCTGTCTATTTTGTGTTATCTATTTTATTTTTTAATTTTTACTACGAATTTAAGAATATTGACACATATTTTATTTCATATATCCTGAGGCTTGTTTCTCGAACAAATCTTTATAAATGCTGTTGCCTTTAATTAAGTCTTGATGGGTTCCTCGCTCAAGCAATTCACCATTCTCTAAAACAAGGATTTCTTTTGCCCCAATAACACTTGACAACCGATGAGAAATCAAAAAAACTAGTCTTGTTTTTGCAAGTTCAGAAATCACATCATATAGTTTTCCTTCAGCTTCAGGATCTATCGCAGAAGTTGGCTCATCAAATACCATAAATTGGGCATCACTATAAATTGCCCTTGCCCATATTAACTTTTGCCATTGTCCCTTTGACAATTCTTGTCCATTAGAAAACTCTTTTCCCAACATGGTATCAAATTCATCAGGTAATCTGATAATATCATGAATTGAACCTGTAGCCTCTGAAACTTCCTTAACTTTTTGATAATCTTTTTTCTTATCAATGTTTCCAAACCATATATTATCAGATACACTAAAACTCATTTGAATAAAATCTTGAAATACTCCGCTCTGTTTCTTGCGAAAATCACTAATATTAAATTCAGTAACCGGCATACCATCAACATAATATTCACCAAACGTTGGCGAATACATTCTAAGCAAGATTTTTGCTAATGTTGATTTGCCAGCACCATTTTTCCCTACAATGGCAATCAGTCCAGGTGCACTAATATTTAGATTAATACTTTTTAAAGCATAGTACTCTGAATTAGGATATTGAAAAGAAACATTTTGTAAGGATAGTGTTTGGAACTTTAGGCTAAAATTACTATTCTCGGGTTCAATAATATTCTTACTTTTACTAATAAATTTATTGAAAAAATCTACATAATTATTGTTGTCAGCCATGTATATATAAGAATTTATTACGTTCCTTAAACCGATCCCTAGTTGTGGTATGATACCAATATATAAAATTATATCACCGACGGAAACACTATTTTTTATTGCTCCACTAACAAAATAGATGACCGCAAACCCAATGACTGCACTGCTAAGTAAATTTGCAAGTATTCCAATTGACGAATTTTTCTTTCGAACCTTAATAGTCTTTTGATTTTCAGATTTAAACAACTTATCATATAAACTCACTATGTATTTCCCTAATCTAAATAATTTAATTTCTTTAGCTGCGTCTTTTGAAGTAATCAAATTTTTATAATAAGCAAGTTTCCTTGTCGGTTCTGACTGGCTTCTAAATAAATTCACTCTATTTCTTGCAGCCCATATACCATAGTAAGTTGTTGGAATAATTGACAAAACTGTAATCAATCCAATCCACCAATTTATATTGATAAATAAATATGCAGACATTGAAACGGTTATTATACCTCTAATCATTGAAAACGATAGTTGAAGAACTGATATCATTCTTGCACCACTACCCGATTCAGCTTCTTTTAGTTCGTTATAAAAGGACGAAAATTCAAAAAGCTCCACGCTTTCGTATTTATTTATTGCTTTTAGTAGCTCAAGCTGGCTTTTAAATGCAATATTATCTTGAATGGTTTCAACAATACCTGTCCTTATTGGTTCTATTACTGTATTCAATGTATTTGCAATAACAAAGATTATTAGCGGAATCAACAGTGTATTAAAGCTTAAGGATGAGCCAGATGAAAGTTCGTTAGTGATTGTTCTCATAGCAAGTAGAGAAATAAATGGAAACAAAGAAACAATGATTTCGATGAATAAAAATATAAATGATAAAATTTTCGAACTTAAAAAAATAACTTTAATATTGTTCAAAGATATTTTTAGATTTCTGAAGAATTTCATCTTTTTTTTCATCGCTTCACCTCACACAATCTTAAAATTTGGATGCGTTCTCAAAAACATTTCCAAACTTACCATAGCAAATATTATTCTTGTCATTTGAATTTTTCCAAATCTGTAATCCTTTACCAATTGTTCTAATTAAGTACTTCTTCGCTCACCGTATCCAAATAAATAGTATTTATGTTCAAAAGAATGCTATAAATTATTTCATCACATTCGAGTTCAGAAGACATTTTTTATGCTTGTCCATTCTATCTTAGATGAGTTCTTTTTAAGATAAATGAATAAATCAAAGTAATTTCTTAAAGAAAAAATATATCCGCCAGCTCTGTCAAAGCATATATTTGCCATAAGATGTATAAGAAAAAAAGCATCGTCAAGTGTATTTACCACAACACCTTCCGAAAGTTCTAATCTTGAAGTATGATTAAAAAAGAAAACATTTTCTAAAAACACAAAAGCGCTGGTCGACTTTTTCATTTCTAGTGCAACGTTTTCTTTGAAATATGCAATCTCATGACTATACATAAAAACGAAAACGTTGCACTAGAAATGAAAAAGTCGAC
>CALEGD010000037.1 GCA_937877075.1 uncultured Acholeplasmatales bacterium | reverse complement strand
AGGCTACCATCAAAAAGTTTCAGGGTTACCTTAGGAAACATTATATATAAATAAGAGACCAGCCAAGCAGCAGCCATTCTTACATAATATTCCTCACTCTTCAAATTCTTTAAGATCTTAAAGATATAATCCAAATATTCTTCCTTTAGATAATAGGATAGTAAAAGGACGAGTCCGAAACGAATTGAAAAGGTTTCGTTTGACTTAAGACATGAATCAATAAAAATTAATCCTTCTTCAAGATGTATCTTAAAGATTTTTAAACCAGATACGGTTGTATCACATATTTCCCAAGAATCTATTTCCGGAAGAAAGTCTTCTAAATGACTTAATACATTCTTAAAATCAGTATTTAAGCTACCGATTATTAAACCTTTGATAATCTTCTCTTCTCGATAAATACTTTTGATGGATAAATATTTCTGGTAATCTTCCTTAATAAACTCTTTAGCTAGTTTTCTTAATATCGGAATTCTAATTCCGATTTGTTTGGATCCTGGTACAAGATTTGCAATAAAATGATAATAGGCTTCATCTTTTAAAGAGAGAAGCCTTTTACGATAATTTTCTTCAAATTGCATGACGACTCCGGATAAACTTGTCAATTTCTACCGCCGCTTTCTTTCCCGCTCCCATGGCTAGGATTACGGTTGCGGCTCCAGTAACAGCATCGCCTCCGGCATAAACTCCAACTTTAGAGGTTTTTAAATTCTCATCAACAACAATACAACCCCATTTATTAACTTCAAGATCGGGAATTGTAGAAGGAAGGAGAGGATTGGGGTGATTTCCGAGGGCCATAATCACGGCATCACATTCGATTATATAGTTTGAATCTTTTATTTCAACCGGTCTTCTTCTGCCACTAGCGTCCGGTTCTCCTAGTTCCATCCGAACACATTCGATTCCGATAACATCCTGATTCTGATCACCAAGAATCCTAACCGGATTATTCAGAAGTTGAAAATTAATTCCTTCTTCTTCCGCATGTACAACTTCTTCAAGACGAGCGGGCATTTCCTCGCGACTACGCCTGTAAACCAAATATACCTCTTCGACATCAAGACGTTTTGCTGAGCGAGCGGCATCCATGGCGACATTTCCGCCGCCAACAACCACGACTTTTTTCATTTTGCGAAGCGGAGTATCATATTCAGGCAGATAAGCTTTCATCAGATTAATGCGAGTTAAAAACTCATTTGCGGAGTAAACACCGTTTAGATTTTCACCGGGAATACCCATAAATTTCGGTAGGCCGGCACCGCTGCCGATGAAAACAGCTTGATAGCCTTTATCAAAAAGTCCGTTAATAGTCTCTGTTCTGCCAATTACGGTATTTAAGTGCACAGTAATACCGATCTTCTTAAGATTTTCAATTTCTGACCTTACAATGTTTTTCGGTAACCTAAATTCCGGAATACCGTAGATTAAAACACCTCCGGTTTCATGTAAAGCTTCAAAAATATGAACATCATAACCCATTTGTCCTAAAACACCGGCACAAGCAAGTCCGGCCGGTCCCGACCCAACAATAGCAACTTTTTCTTTATCGATTTTTACTGCTTTGATTTTCGGTTTGTAATTATCACTGACAAATCTTTCCAAGCGACCAATGGCAACAGCCTCGCCCTTAATACCACGAACGCATTTGGCTTCGCATTGAGTCTCTTGCGGGCAAACCCGCCCACAAACTCCCGGCAAGAGATTGTCTTCGAGAATAATTCTTGAGGCGGCTTCTAAATTATCATTTTTTATTTCTTGAATGAATTTCGGAATATTAATATTAACCGGACAACCGGATACGCAAGGAGCATGCCTACAATCAAGACAGCGAGTAGCTTCCATAATTGCTTCTTCTTTGGTATATCCTAAGGCGACCTCGAAGAAGTTTTTAATTCTTTCTTCAGGAAGTTGAACTTTCATTTCTACTCTATTTTTCATTTTACCAACCTACAATCCTTTTCCCGTTCCTCTTTATGATACATTTTTGATCTTTGAATTGCTTCGTCAAAATCAATTCCAAAGGCATCAAATTCCGGTCCGTCAACACAAGCAAATTTAACCTCACCGTTAACAGTCAAACGACAACCACCGCACATGCCGGTTCCGTCAATCATTATCGGATTCATACTGACAACGGTTTTTTGATCATATTTCTTACATAAAAGAGTAACATATTTCATCATTATTAAAGGACCGATAGCAATAACTAAATCATATTTTTTTAATTGCTTTATTATTTCCTTGTTGCCATACA
>CALEGD010000036.1 GCA_937877075.1 uncultured Acholeplasmatales bacterium | reverse complement strand
AATATCTCTCCGCCAATTGCGTCATAACCTCGTTTTACATTAATGAATGGAACCAGACCGCAACCAACACCGATTAAAAACCATTTAATTTTTGGCATCATATTTTTGGAACAACAAATCAGTGTAATCCCTCCTAAGTTCTAAATTTGTTAGAATATCTTCCTCCACGCTTCCGGAACACATGAGGTAATAATAAAAGCATCTTTGAGTTTGCCCGATGCGGTGAACTCGTTTCTTCGATTGCTCGAACAGTTCTGATGACTGAGGAAGAGTAAAATAAATTACCTTGTTAGCTTTCTGAAGATTGATCCCCATCGCTCCTGCCTGGTATTGGACGAATGTTATTGAATTATTTTCTGTTTCATATGCATACATACTTCTCCCTGAACCATTAATAAATGAAATTGGCCTGTCTTGAACGAGCTTGGTTAAAATATTCAATTCATCATTGAAGTTATAAAACACAATCAGTCTATCTTCCGTCGAATCAACCAGATCCTTGAACGCTTCTAATTTGTCTTGGTTATAATGACCGCATAACATCCTGGCGTATAACCTTTTAGTGAGAGGAGTATCACCAACTAATTCTTTATCTTCAATAATGATGATCCTTGACTTCATGAACTTCCGGTATTCTTTACTTACTGGAACCATAACTTTAGTGAATATCTGTTCAGGTAGATCAATGACTTCCTCCGACTTCAAGAATACCGCCCCATGTTGTCTTAACTTAGCTTTCAACCGGTCAACATTTTTATAACCAAGAATCTTCTTCCGAAAGAACCCATCTTCAGTTTCATCCCATTCCCAATCCACATAGTGATTCCAGAATAACTTCTCGCTGATGTTCCAACCTAACAGGTGTATTTGGGTTAATAGTTTTTCGTATTTTCCAGCTGTTGGTGTACCGGAAAGAAGAATTAAGTTTTCATGGTTCAACCGGGTTATAAATTTAGCACGTTTTATTTTTTCGTTTTGGATCAATGATGATTCGTCAAGCATTAAAGTTCCGATGTTGAGATTTTTTAGTTGGTTTCTTCTGAACGTTAATTCGTAATTGATGATGCCGATTGCATTATTTAAAACTTTTATAGTTGCATTTGTTACAAATACTTCTAAGTCTTGTTTTTTGGTTAGATTGTATACAGTTACGCCCTTATTCCAATAATAAGTTTTAAAGTGATTAATCCAATCATCAATTTTTGATTTTTGACATATTAGCAGGTTCACCGGGGATCTTAACTTAGTGAGTTTTTCTGCTCCCACAAACGTTTTACCAAGCCCCGTTACATATCAAGGTAATAAGCTACCTTATTAAAATCTTTTGTATCATCAAGAACTTTCACTTGATGAGGAAATAGCTCTAACCTTGACATTTGGCATCACCTACCTTTAAATCCACAATATTCCTTGGATCCGTCAAATCTTTACCCTCGTATTTCCGTAAAAATTCGTCTAGTGCTACTTTTCTAACTTTATAACCACCAAGTTTTAAAACCGGCAATATTCCAACTCTGATGAGTTCATAAACATTATTCACGCTGGTTTTAAGTAGTTTCGCCGTTTCTGCAACGGTATATAGAATATCTTCCACGATGTTCACCCCTCACAAAAGTTCAGCGTTCTGAACTTTTACCGTAAAAAAATACACGGATATCTCTTCTTTAGGTATTTTCAACAATTCAACCGCCTTTTCAATTTCTTTTTGAGTAAATTCAACTTTGTTATTCAGTTTTTCGGAAAGTGAGGTTGTGGACATATCCATAAATTTAGCAAACTTACCCTCTGTCCCAACCATTTCCCGTATTTTACCTCTTAATTTACTGTAATCAAAAGTCATTCCCGGTCACCATCCTTTTTAATTTTATCTTAATAATACGCCATATGGCTTTAGGAGTTAATTTAAACCAGTCTTTCCACGTTGTTTTTTCCAGGTCTTTGACGCAAATTAACCATATTTCAGTGTAAATTTCTGGAAAAATATTTGAACTAAACGATTTTATTACCCATCCAAATCTATAAATATCAATACAGTTTATCTTTGGCATTAAAACTAACGCCGGTGCAAAACCATAACCTGATTTATCCGTTAGCCACATTAACATTGGTAATATCTCCTTTCTTTTTAAATCTGATACCCATCTGGATATTTAGTTTTTAATGGTCTGTAAGATTCATCTGCTGTTTTCCCACATCGTTCACATTTCATTTTGGGAATGACCGTTTCATGAAAATAAGAATCATCATAACCGCATTCTTGTTTTTCAAAACCACAATGTTCACATTCATAGGTTGCTGTAAAATCTCTCCGATGTTGAGTTAATATCTTTTTAATATGCATTTACTTTACACCCCCTCAATCGCTTTTAATATATCTCGCTTAGGTAAATTAATATCACCTCCACCTTGTTTAATTGTGACCGCTTGAACCCCATCAATTTTCAACCTCGTTAACCAATCCCTAAATTTTATACACTGGTCAAGCGATAAACCGGTCTCCTCCATGATTCGTGGATTCCCATTTAGTTTCCCAGTATCACGAATCGCCGCATCTATGTATGTAATAAGTTCTTTTTTGTCATCAACAATTGGGAGGGATTCGGTCATTGGAGTTTCCTCCGGTAAATCTTCAGACGTTATAATCAATATCAAACAGATTCCTGCCGCAAAAAACCCGTAAATCCAAGCTAACATAGTTCCTAGCGGGATTCCTATTGCTTCCGCTACACTTCTAGATGGATTCTTTTCCATAACCTTTCTTTCGTCTGTTAATACCATCGTATCAAGTAACGCATTTCGTTCTGCTTTTTTCTTTTCAATTTTAGCTTCAAGTTCAGCAGATTTTGATCTAAAAGTAGTTTCAACTTCTACGTCCAGTGCTTTAGTAAGTATGGCAATATTTTCATTTAATTGTTGAAGTTCAATCATTTTTTGATTTTCCCTTGTTTCTGCTTGAATTGCAACTTGATCTTGTGCCATTGTTCCAGCTATGAAAAATCCCGCCATTGTCGCAATGTTATAACACATATAACCACCATAAAAAATAAATAACATTGACGCGCCCAAGATGAGATGTAAACCTTTTCTACCTAACCGCAAACCAGCTTTAAACGTTGTTTGTGCAAAAGATAGATTATATTTCATGCCAATTTCAAAGAAAACCGCGCACATCGTAGTAATAAGTTTTGAAAATGGCGCTTTAGAGTTAAACCAAAGAAAATAAACACTGAGAAGAATGGAGAGGATTAAAAATATAGTGTTCGTACTACGTTTTAAGGTCATATTTTTAAAATAATTTTTCATATCATCACTCTCCAAAACAATCAAAACAAACATTTCCAGGAAAAATTTCATCTTTCATGAGTTGACCGCATAGTGAACAATTCCAAATTCTTTTAAACCCCTCAGGATTTTCCTGTTTCCAATTCTCGTATTCTTCTTTTGTTGAAAAAAACAGGAATCCAAAACCATCAACCTTTTTATCAATTTTAAAAGAATCGTAGAAAGCGGGTCTTTCCCGTATAGCCCAGTAATTAGCATAGACAATCATATCATTACCACCCTCGTACAAAAATGGGGAGTTACAGCGCCCTCCACGCTATTTCCTAATCCCTGCAAATTACAGGGACGGGCTGGGTAGATGCGGATGGTTCCGCGAACATATACCTTTTAATCTCGTTCTGGTCTAAAACGGCTACAATGGCCAGGTCTCCGATCTTCACTTTCACGTGGTAGTTCCCAGACTCAAGCTGATCTATGTCATCAACCGATCTGAATGAATCTATAAACACCTCGGTCTCTAAATGAAGAGTTATATTATCAAGTGCTGTCTCTAATCCGCTAAATTCAAGACCAAGTAAGCCGGGTATCGTGTTTTTATATCTAGCCAGATCTTCTGCCAGATTCGCTGCAAGGACTTCAAACTTTGGTCTTTTCACTTTTCGCCCTCCTTTTCCTTCAAATAAACATTGTAATAATAGAATTCATAAATTGGACTGATCTTATCACCACTCGCGACTTTTTTTAATTCTTCTATAGCCTCCCTTGCTCTAATTACTTTTTCCGTATCTTCTTTATTTAAATATGTAGTTGGCCTAGTGATATCTATCCAATTAAAAAATGCTTCCGAATATACTCTGTAAAAAATTTCTGAATTTAAAGCTTTTTTCGCTTCCCTCTGACAATACTCGTTTAACGTGAGAGTTTTTTCTTTCATTAATTAACCCTCCCTTTCGTTATAAAAATAAATATTCTCGCATGACATTGTAAAAACCGGTAATTTTTTTCTTTGACTTCTTTTCATAGGTACTTAATCCTCCACGTTTACCGATAAATATATGACGCACTATCCTATATCCTTGTTCTAATTTAACGATTGAATTAACGACTATTTTATTTGTTTCTGTTTTTTCTATATCGAATTTTTCCCATACAGCTTTAGAACTACTGAGATCGACTTGTGTAATAAATTTTTTAATCATTTCCAATGTAACTTTTTGGGATTTATTCATTTTTTAGTTCAACCTCCCTCAACCCGTGATCAAGTTTCTGAACTCAATCCCATCATACACCCTTTCAGACCGCTTGTCAAGAACTATTTTTCAGTTTCCTTAACTTTTTTTCATTTTTTGTTGTAATGTCTTGAACTATTAGATATAATATACCTATAATTTGTAAATAAGAGGTGTTTTTTGATGAAAAAAGATAATTTTGTAAATAGGTTAAACAAAATTATGAGTTTACAAAATGTAAAACAGGTCGATCTAGTTGAAAAAACTGGCCTTACTAAATCGGCAATCAGTCAATACTGTTCTGGAATTTATGAACCTAAACAAAATGCTCTATATAAATTAGCAGAAGCGCTGAATGTTTCTGAAGCTTGGCTTATGGGGTATGATGTTCCGATGGAGAGAAAAATATATCCTGACAACATTTTAAAAATTGAAAAAAGAAAAATCCCTTTAATAGGGAAAATTGCTGCAGGTGTTCCAATTTTTGCAGAAGAAAATTTAGAATATTATATTGAAGCAGGAACTAATATTAACGCTGATTTCTGTTTAAAAGTCAAAGGTGACAGTATGATAAATGCAAGAATAAATGATGGTGATATTGTTTTTATTAAAAAACAACCCGATGTAGATAATGGAGAAATTGCGGCGGTCTTGATCAACGATGAAGCAACTCTTAAAAGGATTTATAAGAAAGAAAACGAAGTTATTTTAACAGCGGAAAATCC
>CALEGD010000035.1 GCA_937877075.1 uncultured Acholeplasmatales bacterium | reverse complement strand
ATGGGTTACACTTTCCACAACCAAATTATCCAAATGAGAAACTTCTCTTCTAACCTGCTTCCAGTTTCTCATAATCTTCGGTCTTAAATACAATACAATAAAAAAGATTATCGGTAAAGGCAAAATCGAATAGATTGTGAGGCGGAAATTGAGTTGGATCAACATTGAAAAAGTGATGATCAAACTGAAGACTGTATCGAGCAAATTAAAGAAAACATAAGTTGAAACTCGGGATATCGTATTAGAGTCACTGGTTGCCCGAGATATCAAATCACCAGAATAGTATTCCTCAAAAAAGTCACCGTCCTGACGAAAAACACTTCGCATAAAACGGTTCCTAATCTCGTAATAAAGATTATGGAAAAGTTTACCGGTCAGATAATTTTTTATGATTGCGGAAAGGTAGATAATCAAAGCCGATAATAAAATTATCCCGATATATTCTAGAGCCTTGTTTTTACTCAAAACATTTCCAGTAATAGCATCAATCGCAAGGCCGATATACTTGGGTGGTATCGTTAAGGCATAAGTTAAAATAATGGTAAAGACAATGATGAGGATATATTTGTACCACTCTTTTTTTATAAACCACCCGAGCCTTTTAAACATAACGGGCATTCTTCTCAACTCCTTAATTAATAATATCTAGTATAAGTTTATTAGCTTCAACTTTTTCAGAAACAATTTCAAAAGCTTTTTCAACTTGATGAAGCGCTTCTTCTATATTTTTATCATTGGCATGAACTGTGGCCAGAACATCTCCGGCTTCTAGATAATCTCCGACTTTTGCCAGGACTTTAATTCCGACAGCTTGGTCGATTGTATCATCTTTGGTTGCCCGCCCAGCACCGAGAATCATTGCTGCATTACCGATGGCAAGAGCATGAACCTTCTTCACATAACCTGAGGTTTTATTTTTAACTTCTATAATAGATTTAGCGGTCGGGAAGAGCGAATAATCGGAAAGAACCGCAGTATCGCCGTTTTGATAACTAATCATCTGTTTAAATTTATTTAAAGCTTCCCCGTTTTTAATCGCTTCTTTAACTCGCTTTAAAGCAGAATCTTTGCTTTTCTCTAATCCTGTCATCAAAAGCAGTTCCGAGGAAATTTCCAAACAAAGGGTTTCGAAATCTTTCGGCCCTCTTCCTTTTAAGGTTTCAATCGCTTCAATAACTTCCAAGGCATTTCCAACTGCAGATCCCAGTGGTTGGTCCATATCGGTTAACATTGCGATGGTCTTCCTTCCTTGTAGGTTTCCGATTGAAACCATTGCTCTTGCGAGGTTTTGAGCGGATTTCAAATCCTTCATAAAAGCTCCGTCCCCCACCTTTACATCAAGGAGAATATGAGAAGCACCACTGGCAAGTTTTTTAGACATAATTGATGAAGCAATCAGTCCAACGGCTTCTACGGTTCCGGTAACATCTCTTAAAGCATAGAGTTTCTTATCTGCCGGAGCAATATTAGCCGTTTGTCCGGCGACTGCCAGAGATATTTCATCAACTTGGTTGAAAAACTTTTCTGAAGTCAGGTCAATCGTAAAACCAGGAATTGCTTCTAATTTATCTAAAGTACCTCCGGTATGACCTAAACCCCTGCCACTCATCTTTGCCATCTTTAAGCCACATGAAGCTACAAGCGGAGCAATGACCAAAGTTGTTTTATCACCGACTCCTCCAGTTGAATGTTTATCTACACAAATTCCTTTGATTGAGGATAAATCTATCCTATCGCCGCTTTCAAGCATTTCCATTGTTAAGTCGGATTGTTCTTGATCATTTAATCCTTGAAAACAAATTGCCATTAAAAGACTGCTTATTTGATAATCAGGTATTTCCCCACTCACATAACCGCTGATTAAAAAGTGCAGTTCTTCACGACTCAGGGTTTGACCTTGTTTTTTCTTTATTATTAAATCTACAACACGCAAACGTTATCACTCCTTTAAGTAATATTTATTATAGCACAAATCACGAAAATATGCTATACTATGAATAAATTAATGGAGTGATGTAATAATGATAATTTGTTTAGTCAGACATGGACAAACAGACTGGAATATTAATACTCTTCTTCAGGGAGTAACCGATGTTCCACTGAATGATACTGGCAGAATGCAAGCTAAGGAAGTTGGTGCTTATTTAAAAGAATATGATCCAGAATGGGATTTAATCCTTTCTAGTCCCTTAAGCCGCGCTCGTGAAACCGCCGAGATAATTAAGGAAAGTATTAACTTTGAAAAAGAAATCATTACTATTCCTGATGCGAGGGAACGTTGCTTTGGAGATCTTGAAGGAGGCGAGTTAAATCAAGCCATGTATGATAAGCTTGAAAAAGGTCATCCCGGTGTCGAAACTATGGAAGAACTTTATTCCCGGGCTAAAAAGACAATTCTTGGGATTGTAGAAAAATATTCCGGAAACAAAATTCTTCTTGTTAGTCATGCACAATTTATTAAAGCAGCAATGAATAGTTTTGATCCGAGTTTTGATTTTCGGTTCCCTCTTAAAAATTCTTCCCTAAATTACCTACAAGAAAAAGATGGAAAGATAAATATCTTAAAATATAATATTGTTGCCCACTAATAAATGAAAGCATAAAGGCTCTGCAATAGTCTCAAATAACCTATCTAACTAGGAACGAATTAAATCGTTCCTTTTTATATGGAAAAAGCGCCAAAACATTGTAAAGAAATCAACAGTTAAGTAAAGGTAATTATTAAAATAATAGATTAACACACAAGAATTAATAATCTTAAAACCCAACTTTGCTAGTTTTCACATTGGTCCAAAAATAGTATTCTCTTTAAGCAACCTCATATATTGCAACCATTTTTTACCTTGATCTCTGTAAACGTTCTTTTAGTGGTTAGTCATTCTTTTCAGGTCATTTGGTGCTATAATAAATATATAAAGGTTATAAACTAACCAATATAAAAATAGAGATAGAGAGGTGTAATATGAAAGCATGGAGAGATTTTCAAGCCGGATCATGGCAAGAAAAAATTGATGTTAGAGATTTTATTCAGAAGAATTATGAGCCTTACTATGGAGATAAAGACTTCTTAGAAGAAGCGTCTGAGAAAACCCTTAAACTCTTAAAAGAATATTCTAAATATCAAAAACTAGAAAGCGAAAAGGGCGTTGTTGATATGGAAACTGAAATTCCCTCAACAATGACATCCTATGATGCCGGATATTTAGATAAAGATAATGAGGTAATAGTTGGTCTTCAGACTGACAAACCCTTAAAAAGATCTTTTCAGCCTTTTGGTGGTATAAAGATTGCAACAAAAGCTGTAGAAGCCTATGGCTATAAAGCTAATCCAGAATTAGTTGAAATTTTTACGAAATATCGTAAAACTCATAATCAAGGCGTTTTCAATGTTTATACAAAAGAAATGTTGTTGGCTAGAAAAACTGCAATTATCACCGGACTTCCTGATGGATATGGTAGAGGTAGAATAATTGGGGATTATCGTAGAGTTCCATTATATGGAGTTGATCGCTTGATTGAAGAAAAATACAAAGAAAAAGACTCTTATTCAAGTCCGATGACTGAGGATGTAATTAGAGCCAGAGAAGAAATACAAGAACAAATCAAGGCCTTAAATGAGTTAAAAGTGATGGCCGAAAAATACGGATACGATCTATCTCGTCCGGCTGAAAATGCTAAAGAAGCTATCCAATGGATGTATTTTGGTTATTTAGGAGCAGTTAAAGAACAAAATGGTGCTGCTATGAGCTTTGGTAGAGATACTGTATTTACCGATATTTATCTTGAAAGGGATTTAAAAGAAGGAACATTAACGGAAAAGGAAGCTCAAGAATTAATCGATCAATTTGTTTTAAAATTAAGAATGGTTCGCTTTGCAAGAACGCCTGAATACAATGAATTATTCACCGGAGATCCGACTTGGGTAACTGAATCTGTTGGTGGCATCGGACTTGATGGCAGACCTCTTATTACAAAAACATCTTTTAGGATGCTCAACACTTTATATACTCTTGGACCTTCCCCTGAACCAAATATGACAATTTTATGGAGCGATAAACTACCAACCCCATTTAAGAAATTTGCTGCAAAGGTGAGTATTGATACTAGTTCAATCCAATATGAAAATGACAATTTAATGCGCAATCTCTGTGGAGATGATTATGCAATAAGCTGTTGTGTTTCACCGATGGAAATTGGCAAGGAAATGCAATTCTTTGGAGCTCGGGCAAATATCGCCAAAGCATTACTCTATGCTCTCAATGATGGTGTTGATGAAATTAAAGAAGTTAATGTTGTTAGTGGTGTCGGTAAATTAAAAAATGATATCCTCGATTATGATGAGGTTATTGAAAAGTTTGATTATGTCTTAGGCTGGTTAGCAGATATTTATGTTAATACATTAAATGTTATTCACTATATGCATGATAAATATGCCTATGAGAGTATACAAATGGCTCTTCATGATTACAATGTAAAAAGAAATTTCGCAACCGGAATTGCCGGATTATCTGTAGTCGCTGATTCCCTTTCCGCAATTAAATACGCAAAAGTAAAACCAATTAGAAATGAAAAGGGAATTGCTGTTGATTTTGAAACTACCGGAGATTTCCCTAAATATGGAAATAATGATGATAGAGTAGATTTAATAGCTAAGAAGTTAGTAGAAGTATTCAAACAAAAAATAGAAAAACATAAAACTTATCGGGATGCAAAACACTCGCTTTCGATTCTGACAATTACATCTAATGTTGTCTATGGAAAGAAAACCGGTTCTACACCGGACGGAAGAAAGAAAGGTGAACCATTTGCTCCTGGCGCCAATCCAATGCATGGACGTGACTCCTCGGGTGCCCTCGCATCATTGATAAGTGTGGCGAAGATTCCATTTGATGTTGCCAATGATGGCATCAGTAATACATTTAGTATTATACCTAGCGCCTTAGGTGATGATTATAAAGACTTTTTGATTCACAATATAAATGATTCTGTTGTTGATAATCTTGTACAATTACTTGATGGATATTTTACCAATAAAGCCCATCATTTAAATGTCAATGTCTTAAACAGAGAGATGTTAGTTGATGCAATGAATAATCCTGAAAATTATCCTAACCTGACAATCAGAGTTTCCGGATATGCTGTTAACTTTCATAAACTGACTAAAGACCAACAAGAAGAAATAATAAGTAGGACATTTCATAAACATTTATGATAGCAAATGTACATTCGAAAGAAACATTTAGTAGTGTTGACGGTCCCGGAGTAAGATATGTCTTATTCCTCCAAGGATGTAATATGTTTTGTAAGTTTTGTCATAATATCGACGCAACCCTAAAAACAGAAAACAATAAAATGACTGTTGATGAGGTTCTTAAAGACTTTCTAAAATACCAAGCATTTTATTCAAATGGAGGAATTACTATCAGCGGTGGAGAACCTTTCTTACAAAAAGAATTTATTCTCGAATTATTCAAGAAGCTAAAAGCACATGGAGTTCACACTGCTATAGAAACACAAGGGTCTATCTATCAGGATAATCCAATATATGATGAAATCATAGAATTAACTGACTTGTTCATCATTGATTTAAAAGGCGTTAACAATTTTGAAGCTTATAAAATGGCCGGTGCAAAAATAAATAATACCTTTAAATTATTTGATAAACTTAATTCCCTAAACAAAAAATTTTGGATTTCTTATGTCTTATTACCGGAGGTAAACGACAGTGATGAGATAGCAAAAAAAATGGCAAATATTTTAAGTAATTATGATAGTGATAATTATCAATTTAAGATATTAGGTTATCACAAATTAGGTATTGAGAAATGGAACAAACTGGGGTTAAAATATGAACTAGACCATGTCAGAGAAGCAACAAAAAAAGATATTAGAATATTTTTAGAGAAGATCAGGAAATATTCCAAAAAAGAAAGTCTAATTGCATAATTACAATTAGACTTTTTTATAATTTTTGAATTAACTCAGCTACAGCTTTCCTCAAATCAGCCTTAGCACGAGGTTTTAATTCTTCAAAAGGTAAATGGAGATAGTTGGTTTCAATAATTATATTTACTCCTTCGTCATAGGCTCCTTCATAGCCTTCGCCGAGACTGCCAACTACTGCAATTACCTGAACATTTTGTTTTCGAGCACGTCTTGCAACACCGATAACGACTTTACCGCGCAAAGACTGATAGTCGAGCCTGCCTTCACCGGTAATGACATAATCAACATCTTTGATAATTTCGTCAAACTTGACAATATCCAGGACGGTTTCAATACCCATCTGAATTTTTGAGTTAAGAAATACTTTCATACCGTAACCCATACCACCGGCGGCACCCGCACCTTTGAAATCCCATTCCGAAAAGCCAATTTCGCGTTCCACTACCTCTGCTAGTGCTTTCAGGTTTTTATCAAGAAAATCTACTACTTCCGGATTTGCACCTTTTTGTGGCCCGAAAATATAAGCTGCACCTTGCTTACCGTAGAGGGGATTATCGATATCACACATCGTAACAAATTCAATGTTTTTTAAAACAGGATTAAAGCCCGAAAGGTCTATCTTTTTAATTTCCGACAAGGTTCCACCGACGGGAATAAATTCTTCCTCTTTCCGGTTTAAAAAGCGAACCCCTAAAGCCGCTGCACAACCGGTTCCGCCGTCATTGGTACAACTTCCCCCCAAACCGATGATGATTTTTTCGACTCCTTGACCTGCGGCATGAACAATCAACTCTCCGACCCCATAGGTCGTCGTTTTAGTCGGATCTTTTCGACCTTCTACAAGCGGCAAACCACTGCAGGCCGCCATTTCAATAACGGCACATTTTCCGTCATCGATTAAGCCGTAAAAGGCTTCCATCTTCTCAAAATAAGGTCCCGCCACCTCAACAAAAACCTTCCTGCCTCCGACAGCATCCAGGAAAGCATCAACACTACCTTCGCCGCCATCTGCAACCGGTATCTTATTGATTTCGGAATCGGAGAATTTTTTGAGGATTTCTTCTTCAATAATCTCACAAACTTCTGAACTTGTTATTGTTCCTTTAAAGGAATCAGGAATCAAGACAAACTTTTTCATAATCTAACCTCATTTTTAAAGAGTTTGCCGAGTATTTACTCGGCAAACTCGGAATTTATTTACTAATTAAATAAAGATGAAACTGAGTAAAACAATACCGATTATCGAACCGATTCCGGATACCAGGGTTCCTAAGGTTTGAGTCTTGTAACCTTGTTCCGGAGTCATACCACTCATATTAGTAACAACCCAGAAATAACTGTCATTGGCATGTGATACAGTCATTGCACCGGCACCGATTGCCATAACAACTAAAGCGGCAGCAACCGGAGTCGTAAAGCCCAAAGCTGTCATTACCGAATTCGGATCGGTGAATAAACCCAACATTGCGGCAGTAGTTGTAATCGCGACCGTTGAAGATCCTTGAGCAATCTTTAAAATTGCTGCAATGATGAAGGGGAAAAGAATTCCCAACGCCTTGAAAGTTCCGGCATTTTCAGTGACAAATTGTACAACACCGGCATCAGCAATTACTCTTCCTAAAACACCACCGGCGGCGGTAATGAAAAGGATCGGACCAACAATCTTCAGGTTTTCTTCAGTAAGAACACTAAAGTTTTTAATCTTACCGGTAACAAAGAGTAAAATTACACCGAAAATTAAACCGATAAAAAGAGCAATAATCGGAGCACCGATAAAGCTGAAAACCGGTCCCCATTTAAAGATATTGGCGATAGTTCCTAAAGCCATGGCAATTACCGGAACTACGATCGGTGCAAAAGAAAGCCAAGCATTAGGAAGTTTTCCATATTCATTTTTCAAATTATCAAAAGCATTGACAATATTTTCGTCATTATCATTTTCATCATTATCTTCGTCATCGGGAGTTTTAACTCTTTTGCCGATATAAAGTGCAAAGAAATAAGATGGTATCAATGCAAAGATTGATACTAAAGCACCCATACCGATAATAAGCAAGAGGTTTTCACCTAATCCTACGGAAGCAGCCGCTGCAATCGGACCCGGCGTCGGAGGAATAAAGACATGGGATGCATAAAGTCCCAGTGAAAGACAGACTGAAAGGGCTACTGCAGATTTCTTTGTTTTTGCCCGAAGTGATTTTCTGATCGGATTCAGAATAACAAAACCGCTGTCGCAGAATACCGGAATCGAGACGATCCAGCCCATAATCAAAAGAGCAAGTTCCGGATGATTTTTTCCAACAAGACGAACAACCAAATCCGCAATCTTTATTGCAGCCCCGGTCTTCTCAACAATAAACCCGATTAAGGCACCGAGTATAATGACTATACCAATACTGGTCATGGTTCCACCGAAACCGGCATTGATGGTTCCAGCCACCTTATCTATCGGCAATACCAATAAGGCAAGGACGATTGAGATCGTCAACATTGAAAGGAACGGGTGAACCTTCAGTTTCGAAATCATAAAGATCATTACGGCTATGGCTACTACTAAAGCTACTATTAACCAAACACCTGTTAACATAAATAATTTACCTCCAATCATAATGGTAATAAGATTATATACTATTAGAATACCCAAATCTATATTACCTAATACGAATTTTTGCTTTCAAATTTGTTACCAAGAACAATTTGCAACGTTTTCATTGTGTTCTGTCTTTAATCGAATCATACAATTTAACGGCAATTGTAAATAAATAAGCCATACTGAGTTTCCGGGGATCATAACCGGTAATTTCAGAAAGTTTATTTAAACGATATTGGAGGGTGTTTTTATGAATGAAAAGTTGTTCGCTGGCATGAGTAAGCGAGCCTTCTGATGCCAAAAATACCCTCAATAATTCAATCCATTCCTCGATTTCTTCAAGACTTTTTATATTAAAGAAGCGTTCAAGATAAGCAAGTTTAAAACGCAATGGTATTAAATCGATAAATATATCAACATTAAGGGCATCATAAATAGTAATCGGACGACTTGTTTTCATGCTTAATTTCAAAGCCAGATTGGCATTATCGTAAGCCGTACGGATGTCCTTCTCTTCACCGGTGTCAAGGCCGATAAAAGCTTGGACCCTAAATCTATTTGATAGCAATTGGTAAATTTTTTCCGAAATCACCTGCATCCTTTTATTATCTTCAAAATTAAAAATGCAGACAAAAGAGGTTGATGTCCGGAACATATGGGCTTGATCAAGGCCTTTGAGATAGCCACGAATGGAGCGGCTGACTTCGGTTAACTCCTGATCACTGATATTCTTATTAATTTGTTTGGGAACGGATATCACCATTACCCTTTTTTTGGTTACAACGTCGATTCCAAAGGTATCGGCCATTCTTTTAAATTCCAGCGGATAATTTATATCATATTTGCCGAGGACCCATTCTTCTAAAAACCGATCTTTGGCTTTTTGTTCGATTACTTGTTGTTCGCGGTTATAAGCATCACGAAGGAGAACCTCCGTCATTTTCTTAATAATCCGCCCGTATTTATAAACTTCTTCACTTTTCCCGGTTAAACCGATAACACCGATAATTTCATTATTAAATTCAATCGGCAAATTTATACCGTTTTTAGCTCCGACATATTCTTGATTAGTCTCAATAATAAGCTCGGGAAGCTTATCTTCCAAAATACGAACGGCGCCACCGTGGATAGCTCCAACCCGATTGGGATCGGTACTAGCAACAATGATGCCGCTCTTATCCATAATATTAATATGTTGTTCCATAACTTGAGAAAGCTGGGCAACAATTGCTTCCGCAACTCCAGCCGATAATAACATAAAATAACCTCCATGGTTTATTTATTCTACCATATTTTTTAATAAATTGCAGAATAAAGTAAATTATTCATCCCCAGCTTTTACATTATTAATCATAATATTTATTCTTTTTATAAAATCCCTTTCCAAATTCGCGAGCGGTGTACCAAGAAAGTATTTCTCGGAACCTGGTTCCGGAAGCGGATAATAAACCCGATTCGCATAAGCCCAAGCCGAAAGCCATGGGTCACTTCCTTCATAGGAGGTAATCTCTTGATAGGTCGCAAGTAAAGGAGTACAGTAACCAATGACGCTGGCATTTAAGTATGCTATCTCATTTCTCAAAAAGAAATTTACAAACTTATGGGCAATATCAACATGCCTTGCTTTCTTCGGGATAACAAAACTATCCATAAAAGCAATTGTATCATCGGGGATATGGATATCAAAGTGAATATCTTCTAAATTATTATTCTCTAGTTTAATATAAAGCATATCCAAGAAATCACCGGTATAAACAAAAGCCAAATCCAGATTATCAGCAACAATCCCTTTTTTTAAGGTGTCAGTCCCCCACTCCTGAAAATCAACTTTTCCAAGCAAGGCTGCCGCTTTTTCAAGGTAATCATCCCCTACTGCATTCGGTGATAAATCCATAGCCAGTAGGGAGGCCGCATAAGCAAAACGAGGAACATCATACATTCCAATTCTGGTTCCGGTCGGTCTCTTTTCACTATTGAAATATGCCTCCCAGCCAAAATTAACTACCGCTTCTTCCAATCCCTCTTTATTCTTATTATACATTAGGCCAAATGTTCCCCAAAAATAAGGAATTGCATAATCAGAAAAACCAGGAAACATTGAATCCATAATTCCGTTGACTCCGGGCATCAAAGGATTTCCACTATTGTAATTTGATAGTAAATTCAGATCAAATTTTTGAAGCAAATCTTTTCCAACCATTTTTTCAACCATATACTCGGAAGGAATAATTAAGTCATAAACCGTAGTTCCGCTTAAGAGTTTTGAATAAAACATTTCATTCGAATCAGCAATATTAATAATCACATCAATTCCGTATTCTCTCTCAAAACGTTCAACCGCTTCTTCATTGATATATTCTCCCCAGTTTAAAAGCAAAAGCTTCGGTCTTGTAGAACATCCGGATAGCAGAAACAATAGAAATATTATCAGAAAAAACCTAATTTTAACCATTCTTTCTTTCCTTTCGATAATTTGAATAATTAATTAATAAAAGAACAGTAAGTGTCATAACTGTCAGAGTGGTACTGAAAGCATAGACGGCAGGATTTAAACTTTTTCGACCGATACTTCCATAAATCCATATTGAAAGATTATCATATCCGTTCCCGGTTGTAAAGTAAGAGACAACAAAATCATCGATACTGATTGTAAAGGCCAACAGCAACCCCGAGAAAACTCCACTTTTTACCGCCGGAAATACTACTTTTCTTAAAGCTTTGAAAGGTTTAACACCGAGATCGGTTGCGGCATCTAAGAGATTCGGGTCTTGTTCTTTCAATTTCGGTAAGATGCTTAAAATAACATAGGGAAGGGTAAAGAAAACATGAGCGAGGATCAGAGTCGGTAAACCGAAAAGATAAGGAAAGAACGGAAGTAAGAGCGAGAAAACCAACATCAAACTGATTCCGGTAACAATATCGGCATTTAAAAGCGGGATATTATTTAAAAGTATTATCCTTCTCCGCCTTTTTATATTCAAAGAATGAATTCCGACAGCAATCAAAAAACCGAAAACAGTAGAAAGTAATGTAGAAACGATAGTTACAATAATAGTATTTTGAACGGAGTTTGTAAACATCTGATCAGCAAACATATGCGTATAAGCTGAAAAATCAAATTTATTAAAAACTGAAAGATCAGAAGTATTATTTACCGATTGTAAAGCTATTACTCCTAACGGTAAATATAATAAGATAATAATCAAAATAAGGAAAATATTCGTCAACCATTTCCATAAATGTTTAAAGAGGCGGTATTCCTTATATCCGTATTCTTCCACTTTTGCCATTTCATAATTCTTCATCATAGGAGAGTTTCACCTTCTTTATCAACCTTATTAACAATCAGTAAAGAACCAAGAATTAATAAAAGAAGCAAGACTCCCAAGAGTGAGCCAATATTATAATTCATTTCTTTAAAATTTTGTTCAATCAAATTGCCAATTAAAATAATATTACCTTTACCAAGAATATAGGGAATCGCAAAACCACTTAAACTTGGTAAAAAAACCAAGATTGAACCAGTAATAACACCTTTTAAGGATAGAGGAAATATTACCTTCCAGAACTTAGGAAGGTCAGTAACACCTAAATCTAATGCCGCTTCTTCTAAAGAAAAATCAATCTTTTCTAAAGCAGTATAAATCGGAAGAATCATAAAGGGTAAGTAAGTAGTAACGAGTCCCACTAATACTCCAAAGTCTGTCCCCTTAATATTAAGGCGAACATTAATCCCAATTCTGGATAATAAATCGGAAATAATATTATTCGGTTCCATAATATTTCCTAAAGCTTCGATTCGAAGTAAAAGATTTGACCACATAGGTAAAATCAAGACCACCAAAATTAAGAACTTATTCCGAAAGCGAGAGCGAAAGATCTTATAAGCTACCAAATAACCAAAAACTAAAGTTATAAGAGTTGTAAGTGAAGCAAACTTTAGACTATTGATGAAAGCTTTAATTGTTGAAACTTCTTTTAAATAAAGAAAATTCTCCAAAGTAATATGAACTTCATCCAGTGCGACTCCTTCGGTAGAAAGAAAAACAAGTGCAAACATAACGACAACCGGGAGTAAAGCCAGTAAATACAGCCAGATTTGATAAGGTCTTGAAAGTTTTCGAAATTCGTCATGCATAATCATTTACCTTCATCAAATGAATTTCATAGGGATCAACTTTCAAATAAATTCTTTCCCCGACCTCATAATTTTCAAAGGTATTAACGATAAATTCGGTTCCGTTTATGTCAAGCAAAAGTTCATTATGAACACCTTTAAATATTGAAGAAGTAACTATTCCCGATAATTTCCCAGCTTCAGGCCCGACAACATCAAAATCTTCCGGACGAATTACCACATCACATACTTCCCCGGATTCAAAACCTTCTACTCGGCACTCCATTTCCACACCCATTATTTGAATCTTTCCGTTCAAATAAGTCCCTCTGATAATATTAGAATCGCCAATAAAACCGGCTACATAACGATTAACCGGCTCATTATAAATATTCTTCGGAGTTCCGACTTGTTGGATAACTCCTTCTTTCATAACTACAATCCGGTCGCTCATTGTCATAGCTTCTTCCTGATCATGAGTCACAAAAATAAAAGTGATACCGAGCTTTCTTTGCATCTCCTTCAATTCATATTGCATGTTTTGTCTGAGTTTTAAATCCAAAGCAGCTAAAGGTTCATCAAGAAGTAAGATCTTTGGCCGGTTAACAATGGCCCGAGCAAGTGCTACTCTTTGTTGTTGACCACCGGATAATTGATCAATTTTCCGCTTTTCAAACCCTTTAAGCTTTACCATCTCCATAGCTCGTAAAACCGAGCCTTCAATCTTTTCTTTGATTTTTCGTTTTAGATCTCGAAGGCTGATTTGACTACTCCCTTTTTCTTCCTTAATCTCTTTTTTTATTTCCTTTTCATTATAAAAGTTAAGTAAATAATCAAATCCCCGATTTTTAAGCCCAAAAGCAATATTCTCAAAAACATTAAGATGAGGAAAAAGGGCATATCGCTGAAAAACAGTATTGATAGGCCGGGCATAAGGGGGTAAATCATTGACAATTTTCTCGTACACGACAATTTGCCCTGAATCTGGTTTTTCAAAACCAGCAATCATTCGTAATGTAGTGGTTTTCCCACATCCACTAGGACCAAGTAAAGTCAAAAATTCATTTTCATAGACTTCAAGATTAATGTTATTTACAATGACCTCATCGTCAAATTTCTTAACTAGATCGTTTAATTCAATAATTATTTTCTTCACCAATTTCCTCCACAAAATTCTGAATGAAATCATTATATACCTATTTTTTAAAAATACAAGTAGTTAAATAATTATTTTTCTATAGTTTTCTTTAAAAATATCAGTATTATTTTCTAAAGATTTTTCCAGCATTTCAAAGTTTTCATCTAATCCGTTTTACCGGTTCAATAAAAAAAGAAATAACAAATTCCTTTACATCATTTTATAAATATATTATGTTAGAGGTTAAATTCCAATCTATCCCTCTTTATTGGGTTTTTTAACTAAGTAAGTATCTTTTAAATTATACAATTTTTCAACAAATTCAAGCATTTCTATTCTACCATTATATAAACATGAACCTTTTTTAAAATGAAAAATACAAACACCATATTAATTTTAAAGTTATGATATTATAAATAGAAGCAACATATATTAAGTCCCAACTAAAAACAAAAAAGATCTTTCCATTCATTTAGATATTACATTAAAAATTGATCATAGATTGTATTATATATTATTTTAACATCTTCATTATTATCAAGAAGGTTTGTTAGAATATTATTTTCATATAAATGTACACCAGCCCTGTACCCTCTAATTGATGATTTAGCTAACGCCTCTGTAAGATTTATGTAAACAGCAACTTTATTCCTAATATTGAATTAATTTCAAAGACTAACTGATTTCTTTCCCAACGGAAAAAAGCATGCTTTATATTTTAATCTTTAATGCCAAGGATACTTTTTCTCATACCTTTATATTCGTCTTCACTTATTAAGTGATCATCAAAGAGCTTTTTGGCTTCAATAAGTTGTTCCCTTTTAGAGTTATTTTTTGATGGTTTTTTATCACTATTAAGTTCAGAAACAGCCGCTTTAATTGAGGGGGTAATTGCAGGTATAACTGTATCTGCTGACTTAGAAATTGCTTCCTTTATGTCTTTACCTGCATAGTCTATAACTTCAGACTTTAACTTAGACCCAAACTTAACAATTTGCGGATTAAAACCTGAAACAATAAACGCTAGAGATAAAATCGCCAAGAACAATCCTGGAACAAACAATGCAAAATTAGGTTTCCAAACAAAATCATCCCAACTTTTATCGCGGAAAACTGTACCTCCTAAAATTAACAAGATGATTGCTAAAGTTAATTGGCAAAACCCCCAAATCTTTAACTTTGTTGAATTTTTCACTCTAATTACCTCCTTATTGAAAAATACTACTTATATAAATTTATAAATTAACATTAAGTTTATTTATCTTAAATAAAAATTAATGATACAGTACGTTTAATTAACCTTTTTATTATAAAGTCAGATAATATATGTTTGTTTCAAACACATAACAATTATCGGTATAGTTAAAATCGATAGCATTGTTGAGATAATTACTGTTTTAGTTGCAAGAACTGTATCACTATTGTATCTTTGGGTTAAAACAGGTAATGTAATAGCAATAGGCATAGCTACCACAAAAACACATACTCCAATAATAATCTGATTAATTTTCAACAAGATTAAACAAACCAATACAATTAATGGAATAATTATTAACCGAAACAACGAAAGCAAATATATTGATTTCGATTTAAATATCTCCTTAATTTTCATATGTGATAAGATACCACCGACAATTAACATCGAAAGTGGAGTTGTCATTACTCCTACAGTTAAAACACTTTTCTCAAGAAAATAGGGTAGCTGAATCTGAAAAATATATAATGTTAGTCCTATTACTACTGCAATAACTCCCGGGTTAATGAATGAAAATACATTCCTAGTTTGTTTGTTGAACAGAGAAACACCAATTGTCCATAAGTAGATATTATAAGGTGCCAAAAAAATCGAGCCATAAATAATACCAATATTTCCATAAATACTTTCAATAATTGGAAAACCAATATATCCACAATTAGAAAAAATTAAAGCAAATGTGAATATGTTCTTCTCTACTACTTCCTTATTCCGATATAATAACATTCCTAAAAAGTAGCATAGCGGATGGACAATTAAGCCAAAAATAAAAACTATCAATAAATTTAATAAGATTTCTCTCGTAAATTGATAATTAAAAGCAGAAATTATATATAATGGTAAACAAATATTAAGTAAAATTTTTGATAGCGATATACTTATCTGATTATTTAAAAATTTAGCCTTTCCTGCACAAACACCAATAATGATCATTATATATATTGCTAAGATATGATTAGCAACAAACTGAAAACTGTTCATTAATTCCAAGGCTCCCTACTCTTACTGTAATTAAACACTACGTTATTATATTAATACAAGAATTTAGTTGCCAATAATGGATTATAATAATATTTTAGATTTTTCTTTCCATAATCTGCAAAGGTTTGTATGTTGTTAACATATTTAATCATTTCTAGTTTATATCTTTTTTTATGACAGCATAAACACTGGTTTATCCATTTTTTTAAATCAGGATTTTTTTCTAAATATTCTTCAGCTTCATTTTTTTGTATCTGATAATACCCCTCTATTCATTATATCGATAAATTGGAAGTTATCGCTCTATTGGGTATTTAAATAATTTATATATCAGTTCACATAATAAACTTTTTTATGTTCAGTAAGTTCTAAACCATTAAAACGGACAGCTAAAATTATTTTTTATATCTTAATCAAAAATCTTCAAATTAGCATCTAATATTTCTATTTTTCATATTGATATGGTACATATGGTAGTATCGCCCATGTGACATCTTCTGCTGAAATACATTTCGCTTCTAACTCATTATATCCCGCAGTTGATTCTAAACAAGGATATTCATTACAATCGATACATGCAGTAAGCCCTTTTTGGAATGCACATTTTAGTGGGTTACATATATCTTTGCCATTACAATGACACCCTTCAGTATTACAACCCGAACAACGCATTGAACAATCATAAACGCCATACACATTTTCTGAATATTTAACTAATTTTTTTCTAAAATCTTTACTAATTGCATCCCCAGTGTAATGTATACATAAAGCACATCTATGGCCACATAAAGAATAAAAAGCATTTTTATTAGGAAATGGTTTACGGTTAGACTTTTTCTTAATTTGAATCAACCTTTTTACTTCTTCTAGAACTTTAAGATCAACAACATCTATAAACATCAATTTACCGTCATGATAGGTTTTAGAATTATCGTAGTAATCCTGGATATACTTTGATAACTCACTTTTGATTTCTAAAAACTTTTCTCGTTCTACTTGACCAAAGATTATAAGAAATGTAAGTTTTTCTTCATATAAGTATATAGTTAAAATTGTCTTTTTACCTTGCCTAAATTTTAGTTCATTTTTTCCGTCTCCAACTTCATCAAGAATATATTTTCCACGCATAAATTTTACAGTTTCTATTCTTACTTTTTGACTTTCCGTCATAATAATTTCTCCATACTATTGGTATAAATCATATATATTGCCTATAAATTACTATTAATCCCCCGATAAATAACATTTTATCGCTCTATAAAGTATTTTATTGAAACGATAAATTGGAAGTTAACGCTTGATCATTATATATTTAGCCTTATTCTACTTCCCATATTAGAACGGCCCTTTACCTTGCATGTTAGGTTGCTTGTCAAAAAAGAATGAATGATAATAAAAAATAATAAAGTCCTTCAGTCCTTCTATAATAAAAAAAGCATCAGGATCGTCCACTATCCACCAAAGCTGCTTATATTGCATTTGCGAATAAAATACTTAGAAGAATTCATTCCCTTTGCAAGAACGGTTGTCTATTTAACTAAATTTATAAGACACAATAATTATATCATGTTTCAAAAAAATCGTTATATTTCGATTTTTTAAGCATGTATAATTATCAAGCTTTTAATTAATAAAAAATATATAATTAATGTTTGACTTAAAATTATCTTATTTTCTAGAACACCTTACTCTTCATAGTATTCAAGATGTAGCACTTTCCTTAAATTATATAATACTTATATTCTAAGTTTTTCAAAAGCTAGTGTTAATAAAGTGTTGGAATTGAGCCGAGATTGTGGCGATATTCATTCATAATATAATTTTTTTCTTATTATACAATAAAAAGTGGTGAAATCCCCACTTTCTAATTATTTTAAAATATAAATTATTGATATACAGAAAATCTATAAATCCCTCTAACGTGATAAAAAACATGTGGAACCATAAACCATGTCGCTTGTTCTCTTACTTCATAAATTACTACAATTTGAACATGACAACCACTTGGAAAATATAATGTTCTTGTATAATCAACTAGATGATAATTTAAATCAGCATTACTCCAAGCTCCCCAGCTTCCATTAAAAGGTGCTGTACGATATAAAATTTTACCATAACCAACTGCTGTACTATTACCTGTTACAACAATATCACCATAAAGTTCATTTAATTTTCTTGTGTCATTCCATCTAACAATGTATTCTGGAGATGGAAACTCAGCAACATTTTTTATGGATAATGAAACTCCTCCATTTGCATTAATATTAGGTCCAGCACTCAAACTATTAACTGGTACTAGTCTAACTTCCGTTTGTGTTGCATCAACACCAAATAAACCATATTTTTCTTCATTAATAGGTCTATCTATAACTGTGCCGCCCCTATATTTTTTTTGAGTTTCCGCAAAATCTATGTGTTCATAATTCTCTTTTGCATTTGCTAAAATAGGTTCAAATGTAAACCACATAGGTGTAATTAATCCGCTCACTTCACTAAAAAACGGAGCATTATCATTTTCAATTACCAACAATTCATTTTCTGACTTATCATCATATGAATTTGCGCTTACAGTTATGCCAGCTATAGACATGATGCTAGCTGACACGAAAAACAAAAACACCATAATTTTTCGAATTAATTTAAAATATCCATTACTTTCTTTCATAGTAAATCCTCCTTTGAGCAAATTATATCTCCAAATAATGGTAAAGTCAAAAGTTTTTATAAATCTAGCATCATTTCTTTCTTATATATTATTCTATATAGTGCTAGAATAGTAAGAGTATAAAATATCAAAATGAAATAAAATGGTAATTGATAATAATTAATATCATTCACTTGCGTATTAATGAATACAAAATAAAGTTTTACATTCTCTCTTACAATATCATTGTTAAACAGTGATGAAATTAAACTATATATCCCTAGTGACACAAAATAACAACTTATGGATAGAAAGCCACCAAAATAAGTATTTTTCACAAGTCTTTTAAAAAACAAACCAAGAAATGCTAAGGAAAGCCCACAAATCAAATTAATCATCATTTTAGAAATAAAATAGTTATAAGTGTTAATACTTCTTACTTTCCCATTACCAATTACTAAAACATTTGTTGCTCCACCATTGTTTGATATCAATAAACCAGTTACTGTTATTGCAAAAACCATTGCAATAATGGATATCACTAAAAAGATTACTTTTCCAATTGTTATTTCCCTTCTTGTTAGTTTAGATTGAATAAGATTCTTAATATTTCCATTATCATAATCTGATATACAAATCTTAAGCGCTAAAATAATACTAAGAATTCCTATTAAGTAAAAACTTATATTACCAAAAATTAAAATAAAAACACCATCTTCTAAACCGGAACGAGATTCAAGAGGATTTTTTAAATCAAGATAATTTTGATGGCTTGTTCCGGTTTTGACGTAAAAATCATATCTTAAATATTGATAATAATAATCTTCCTTTAAATCAAAAAAATTCGGTGAGAGGATCATACCATCAGGCAGTTTGGTATCTATTTTGTAAGCATATTCATACATCATTTTATAATTATCTCTTAGTATTATGTTTTCCTGTAAAATTTTCTCAGCATCGTAGTTCGAATAATTTTTAAGCATGATTAAAGGTTTATATGCTAAACAGGATAAACTAAAAAAAATGAGTAAAAAAATTATATAAATTAGGGTTTTTTTATTTTTAGTAATTTTATTAAATTCAAATAATACAATTTTAAATATCCCTTTCATAGTCAACCCTCCTTCAATAATCCAGTGAAATAAATTTTTTACTTATGACAAAATAAATTATCATAATCAAAACAATATATCCAAATGTCCAATAAATAGTATTTATATGAACATATTTAAAAATATACTCAATATTTAAGAATACCATAATTTCTGCCGGATTTATCTTATCGTAAAGATCATTTATATTAACATGCTTGTCTAATAAAAATAATATAAGTACTAATAAAGTTAAAAAGCAAACTGGTATTGAGATTGCTAAAGAAATGCTTTTTGTAAATAAAATAATGAAGTTTGATATCACTGAAATTAGTAATATTGCTATAACTAATCCTATAGATTGATAATAAAACGATGTTAAACAATTAAGTGAAGAAAAAACTCCGTTTTTATAAATTAAGAATTCAGCATTAATACTAAATAAACCACATAGATTAGCTACAACTAAGAAAGAAAATAAGAATCCTAATGAAATAGTCAATTGAAATAATATTTTTCCTAAAAATATTTTTTTCCTTGATTCAGTTGAAGCAAGTATATTCTTTAATGCTCCATTATTCAAGTCTATACCGAATGCATAGATAGATACAAAAAGAGCAAATACGATCGACAAAACATAAGTAGAATTAAAAATATGATACATCAATGAAGTCCCTTGATATATATGTCTTCTAGAACTAGAATCACTAATATCTAAATACTCACTTTCTACTTTTTGATTAGCTACAAAAAATTCAAGTTTTGCCTTTTCATATATTAGAGCTTTTATTGATCTATTATCCAAAGTTTCGTTTTCTAAAGTATTCTCTATAGTTTTTATTCTATATTCATAATACATTAATTGTTCTTCTTTTGGTTCTATGTTATATGAAGGAACTTCTTGTAATAAAAATAAAATTATAAAAAAACTGATTAGTACAACTATTGTTCCCAACAACACTCTATAGAAAATTTTATTACTACATAATTTGTTGTATTCAAAGATAAAAGTTTTCATTGTGCATATCCACTATTTGATACTTTTGAAATAAATAATTGTTCTAAGTCGTCATCTTTTGATACGCTGTTATCATAAACAACTATACCTCTATCAATAATAACAACTTTATCACATATTTGTTTCACATCATTAATTACGTGGCTTGATATAAGAATTGTACAACCTTTATTTGATAAATCCTTAATTAAATCTTTAAATAACTTACTAGTAACAGGATCTATTCCATTAAAAGGTTCATCTAACACTAATACCTCAGGATTACCTAAAATTGCATATGCAAAATAAAGTCTTTGTTTCATCCCAAGAGAATATTTCTTAACTAGAACATCTTTTGACTCTTGTAAACCGACTTTAATTAATACTTCTTCTACTCTATATTTATTAATACTATTATACAATGAAGCAAGTAGCAAAAGATTATCTTTGCCTGATAAATCTTTGTAAAAGGAAGGGGATTCAATCATATACCCAATAGAAATGGAACTTTCATCTTTCTCATATATTTCCCCATTATATTTAATTTCTCCTGAATCCTTGAACATCAACGATGTTATAATTTTCATTAATGTAGATTTTCCAGCCCCATTTAAACCTAGCAAACCACAAATTGACCCGATTGGAATGTTAAGTGAAACATTATTTAACACTAGCTTATTACCAAATTTTTTATTAATTTTAAATATTTCTAACATTTAATTCACCCTTCTTAAATTAAACAAAATCAAATACTGTTTATAAATCTTCAAATTTTCTAATGATTAGCAGTTGTCATTATACCATATAAGTCATCATAATTAAATCGATAAATTACAACTTATCGCTCTAAAAGCGAGATTCTATTTGTCTATAATACTTTTAAATTCAAGATTCTTTTGATATTTACCATTTGAAGTTTTAAGAAATGGAAGCACTTGCAGTATTGCATCATTATTTATTTTTCCATATATGTGCGGATAGTATCTCCCACAACTATCACCATCTTCATAACGGACTTCTGACAATAACTTTTCTTCATCTATACAAAGTATTACCATTGGTTCCATAATATTTTCAAAAATAGGTGCTACTCTCCAAAAATATTCTATCGTCGAACAATGAATGAATCCGCCTAGATCCAATTCTTCTTGTCCCCATTCCTTTTCATTCTTCTTCTTATCCCATTTTCTTTTTGTCATACAATGAAGTATCATTATTGCCTCCATAATTATTTTTGAATGTTTTTTTATCATACTCTGTTATCTAGACAAATTGCAATATACCTACAAATTCATTATACTAAAAATAACCAAATATTACCATAAATTATTTAAATTTAAAATTCAAAATAAGAATAAAAATTGTTAGAAAATCATACTTAATTACCTTTGTAAGAGATTTATAGAATAGTAAAAATGAATATAAAATAAGAAAACCCTTAAAACCTTGAGATTTAAGGGTAAAGGATATTCTTCAATAAAAAAGCATTTAGAGGAGACTTCATTGAAGCCAAGAATATTTTTTTCTGGCTTCTTCTATATTTCTGATAATCGTATCCCTAATATGATTTGAAATATCATTGGTATGCAAATTCTTTAACTTTTCATAAGGAATTACTTCACAAATCTTCAAAAAGACCTTTGAAGGGATAAAAGGTTTCCCGACTACTTTTTTATAAAAACCATCTAAAGCCATAACAACAATCGGAACTTTTGCTTTTAAAGCCGGTTTAAATGCTCCGTCCCGAAATTCATTTAAATCAGGACCTTTACTTCTGGTTCCTTCTGGATAGATGGCTAATGTATTTCCTTGTTGCAACCTTTTTATACCGATCAAGATGTTTTCCAGTGCCTTACGATCATTATTACGATCAATGGGGAGAAATCCCGCAGCATGAAGGTAACGACCGATAAGAGGCATCTTCACCAGCGACTCCTTGACAATATAAGCTAAGTCGTAGTCCTTTAAAATCGAAATCGTCACAATCGGATCAAGCATCGATTGATGATTAAGAACCAGCAGAAAGTTTTTATCTTTCGGTAATAGTTCTTTATTCTCAAAGACAACCTTAATATTAAAGAGCGTTCTTACAAAAACGGCTACATGGTAGATAAAAAAAGGATAAATACCTTTTGGTTTAATAACTTTGGTCTTCTTTGAATGAAATTGTGAAAGAAGAATGAGAAAGAGGATAAACACTAAAAAGATAATTACCCAACTTATTACAAAAAGGACTGGCACATGCCACCAAAAGAAATTGCCGCTTGGAATGATAAGGAAGTTTAGGTATAAACAAGATGTAATAATTGCATAGATGGAGATGAATAGTATTAACATTCTTTAATCCTTTCATAAACGCAAAAAGCGAGTTCGTTGACCGTCTGTTCGCTAATCAGGTGGAAGTTATTTAAATCTAGTTCGGGAAAATAAACATCGCCTTCATATTCTTTATTAATATGGGTAATATAGAGACGATCTGCATAAGTAAGAGCAGCTTTATATATTTCTGCCCCGCCTATAATGAAGATCTCTTCATCGCCGATGTTTTTTAAAAATAAATCCAGATTATGAAGGACCTCTACTTCTGGAAAACTAAAATTCAAATCCCGTGTCAAAACATAATGTTTCCTTCCGGGAAGAATTTTGTTGTTTCGCCTGATAATCGATTCAAAGGTCTTTCTCCCCATTAATATCTTATGTCCCATTGTCAGTTTCTTAAAATATTTTAAATCCTCCGGATAATACCAAGGCATACTGCCTTCCTTACCGATGACATTATTTCTAGCTAAAGCAACAACTAAGGATATCATACGGCTACCTCTGCTTTAATCCGAGGATGAGGATGATAATCTATCATTTCAAAATCATCAAAACAGAAGTCTTCAACATTCTCGGTATCACGTTTAATCAAGAGTTTTGGAAGGCCTCGTGGGGTTCTGCTTAACTGGAGACGGACTTGGTCGAGATGATTCAGATAAATGTGAGCATCTCCGAAAGTATGAATAAACTCTCCCGCCTCAAGATTACAAACCTTGGCAACAATCATCGTAAGTAAGGCATAAGAGGCAATATTAAAGGGGACACCGAGGAATGCATCGGCACTTCTTTGATATAATTGGCAAGAAAGTTTTCCTTCTTGTACATAAAATTGAAAGAGTGTATGACAAGGTGGAAGCGCCATCCGGTCAATTTCGGTTGGATTCCAACTGTTTACAAGCAAACGTCGTGAATCGGGATTGCTTTTAATCGCTCGAATAATCTCAGCCAATTGATCGACATTTTTAGTTCTACCTTCAAAATTCCGCCATTGACGACCGTAAACAGGCCCGAGATTTCCCCACAAGGAAGCAAACTCTTCATCATCGCGGATCTTTTCGATAAACTCATCCAAGTTTTCACCTTGAAAATCTGGACTGTTTTTATAGATCTCATAAGGCCATTCATTCCAAATCTTGACATTATTCTTGACCAAGTATCTGATATTGGTATCGCCTTTTAAAAACCAAAGGAGTTCATGAATAATCGACTTTAAGTGAACCTTTTTAGTAGTTAATAGCGGAAAGCCTTCACTTAAATCAAAACGCATTTGGTAGCCAAAAACGGAAATGGTTCCGGTATTGGTGCGGTCGGATTTTACTTTGCCTTTTTCTAGAATATGTGTTAAGAAGTCTAAATATTGTTTCATAATCCACCCTCATTTTTGTATATTATATCACATTACCTAGTTCTTGTTAAGAAAAAGCCACAAAATCTCCGAAAAAAAGACAGTTCATAAAGAACTGTCAGTTATAGAATGTCAGTTATCATCGATTTCACCGTTCCGTGGGGAATTACTTGAATTATGCTCTTTATAGGCATCTTGATTACGTACGGTGTTCTCAACTCCTTGGTAAAGGTTGTGAAACAATTCCTCGGAGAACTCATTCTCGTATTCATCAAAATAATTCGGTTCCTTTAAATAGTTGTAATTTTTATTAAAGTTATTGAATACAGAAAAGTTTTTATTTTTCTTCATTTCCGACCCTCCATTCTACAATTCTATTATTATCGTAGAAAATGGAGTTTATCATTTATTCAAGAAGGAAATTCTTTCCTTTAAAATTTTCCGGTTCAAAAAAACTTAAACCCGGAAAACCACTTTGACGCATCGCTTCATAAAGGACTATCGCCGCGGCATTACTTAAATTCAAGGAGCGAACCTGATCAGACATTGGTAACCTGAAACAATGGTTAAGATGTTTTTTTAAAATAGCATACGGAACGCCGGTAGATTCCTTTCCGAGAATAAAATAATAATCCAAATTCGGATTATCGAATTTAAAATCATAGAAGTTTTTTAGGCCATAACGGCTTAAGAAAAACATTTCTCCTTGGTTTTTATTTAAAAAGTCATCAACATTTTTATAAACTCTGTAATCAACTAATTTTAAATGATTGGCACTGGCTCGTTTCAAATATTTTTCTTCAAGGCTAAAACCAAGTGGTTCGATCAAATGGAGAACTGCTCCGGTTGCCAAGCAAGTACGCATAATATTGGCCGTGTTTTGAGGTATTTCCGGTTCATATAAGACAAGATTAATCTTTCCCATTATTGATTCTTCCCTTCAAATATTCAAGATGACTCTTAAACCATAATTCATCGGATAAGCTGGCAAATCTTTCTAAATCTTGAGGTTTAAGTTTTCCTTGATTAGCTTCTAAAATAAGCAAATTTCTTAATAACTTCCAATAACCGAGAAAAACAAAAGCTTTGTCCTGATAGAGTTCTCGAAAACTTTCGTCATCAAGGCCTCCTATATCTTGAAGCGTTAAACTTGATTTTGAATCAAAACGAAACTCCTCAAAATAAGGATTTTCCCCTTTATTAAGCGGACAAAAATCCTGACAGATATCGCATCCGACAACGAGATTCATTTTATCATAAAGGGAATAGTTGCTTCCTTTGGTCTGAGAAAGAAAGGAAAGACATTTTTCTTTTTGAAACCCTTCATTAAGCGCTTCAGTCGGGCATTTCTTAATACAAAGAGAACATTCTAGACAAGGATTAGAAAGATCGGTACTTGTTTCCGGAAATTCTTCGGAGGTAACTATTTCTCCGATTAAAACCCGCGAACCATACTTCGGAGTAAGCAGCAGATTGTTTTTGCCGAGGCGACCGAGTCCGGCAAGTGATGCACAAAGTTTTTCGTCCAAAAAACTGATATCGGTCATTACTTCATATTCTTCAAGTTCCAGACTCTTTGCTAGTTTTTCAAGTTTTGTCTTAATAACTTGATGATAATCTTTGCCATAAGCATATTTTGCGGTTAGATAACCACTCTCATCCGGTATTTTTCCAGAATAGGGAAAAATAAAGACGATGATACTTTTAATCCAATCCTTATTCTTCACATTTTTGTATTTTTTATATTCGGAAAAGGAAACTACTCCGAAATCATAATCTTTTAGTTTATCCAAACTCATTAAGCAACACCTGGGGAAAGTTCCTTTTCCTCCAATTTAACACGCGGTTGGAATTTACAACGTGTATAAAGGATGGTACCGATATATACTAAAGCAAAGTTGCTGATAATCATCGCGTACCAAATTGAAGATGAAGGCAATTTGTAATAATTTTTAAAAATTAAAACCAAAGGAATCCGAATTAACCATAGTCTTGTTGAGGCAAGAATCAAACTAAACATCGTCTCGCCGCTTCCTTGATATGTTCCTATAAAAACTTGGAAAATCGACATCAGAGGTAATCCCGTCAATACAAAGAACATATACTCAATACTTAAGCTAAGGGATTCAGGAGTATCCTCCAAAAATATTTTGATAATCAGCTCCCTAATCGGTAAGATTCCGATACAACCAATTAAAGCTATTACAACCGACATTATCATCGCAGTTCGGACCGCCTTCCTCGCCCTCGGTATATTTCTAGCACCGATATTTTGACCAACAAAAGTAGCGGTTACACTACCGACTCCCATCGCCGGCATCAAAATCATCGAATTAATCTTATTACCGACTTGGAAAGCATCGACGGTAGCCGGCCCGTATGAAAAGATAATTGAATTTAAAATCAAAAAACCCGTGGAAGTAAAGGCCTGACTGACTGCTGCCGGCCAAGCTAATTTAAACAGCCGACGGATTAAAGAAGAATCAAATTTAATATCCTTCAAGGTAATATAAATATGTCTTTCACTTTTCTTAAACATCAAAAAGATAAAAATTGGCATTATGATGACATTTCCGAGCAAAGTACCGTAAGCTGCTCCAGCAATTTCAAGACCAAAGTATTCCATGAATATATATGTAAAAGCAATATTTGTTATAATCATGATAGCATTTAGAATAAATGGCGAAACCGTATCGCCGCTGGCTGTTCTAGTTGCCTGGAAGGCAAAGAACGCAAATAACGGCACCATCTCAAAAGAACGGATTCTAACATACTGAATCATATATTCTAAGGTTTGACCCTCGGCACCCATCAGTCTCATCAAAGACGGAGTTACTAAAAAGAGAATTATGTTCATAACGAAACCGATTATCATACAAAGTAAAAGCAGTTGACCGGAAACCCTTTGGGCGTTCTCCTTCTGACGGGCCCCTAGATATTGAGCCATCATCGCAGCACCGGCGGTCATAAAGCCGATAGCGAGAGCCGCTGAAATCATAAAGACCGGGCCGGGTATTGTAATCGCAGCCCGTCCGGCACTTTCCTTGGCGGCATCAAGGATTGTTGATGCGAAGAACATATCTATCAAATCATTGAAAGCTTTCATAAAATTGCTTAAGAAGATCGGAAAAGCCAAGATCATAATGCTCTTATACATATTTGGGCTTTCAAGTATTAATTTTTGTTTCTTTATTTGTTTTTCTAGTTCCTTACTAAGTTCCATAAAATCTCCACCCATTTCTGCTATTACAATAAATATTATACACCTAAAACGTCTATTCTTCAAGTCAAAAACGCATAACAGGAAACCAAAATTATCCGTATAAATTTTCCTTTTTCGACCGATAATAACCATAGTCGGAGGTTTAATTATGAGTGATAAAGAATTGCTTTATATTGAGGACGCCCTGAATCAATCCCTTCTCATGCACAATAAATGTAAGAATTATTCAAATATGATGCAAGACCGAGAACTGAAAGCATATTGCAAAGAGCTAGAAACAAGGGCCGAAGACATCTACTTAAGAATATTCAAAGTATTACAATAACGGAGACTGCTATGAATGACAAAGAATTAATGACTGATTTATTATCAACGGTAAAATTTAATTGTGATTTATTTATGCATGGGACGATTGAATCCGCCACCACAAGTGTCCGGGAGGCCTTCAACACTTCCCTTTTCGAATATCTTAGAATTCAAGATGAGATTTCAAAAAAACTTCTTGAAAGAGGCTGGTATCAAACAAATCTTGTTGAACCGGCAAAAATCCAACAAACTGAAAAGAAATTTTCGGAACAAAGCTTCTCGTAACCTCTTTTAAAAAACAAGGAATTAATCCTTGTTTTTTTATTTTACTAAATATTTGAAACCGCCTCTGATAACACGACCGCTACATCCCCTTCATCACCGCCGGGCGGC
>CALEGD010000034.1 GCA_937877075.1 uncultured Acholeplasmatales bacterium | reverse complement strand
CGCCATTTCGGTTTTTTTATAAAGCATTTCATAAACACCAATCCGAATCAAATTACGATCAACTACCGACATTCTGTCAATAGTCCAATTTTTTAGATTAAGATTGATAATTCGATTGATTTCATCAATATGATTTAGAACTCCGTTTACTAGTTCTTGATAAAAATCCGAATCAAAATTAGCCTCTGCTTCTTGAAATAGGGTATCAAGATATTCCTCATCAATCCTTTCGTCGCATAGATCATAATTATAAAGAACCATCATGGCTTTAATTCTGCTATTTCTTCTTAACATCTTATATCACCTAAACTATTATTATTTTAACATAAATTAGCAAGTTTTAAAAGGAAAATCATTTTTTTTCAAGGCAAATGAAAAAGAAGTAATTAACTTACTTCTCCCATTACCTGTTCTGCGGTTTTAAAATGAATTACTACATTTCTAGTATCCAATACCCCGAATACCATTGCTGCTTCGATGAGGATCTCGTTGGCAACAGAATTGGAATGTTCTTCTGAGACGACTGTTATTTCAACCCCGATATCTGTTGCATGAACGAAACAATCACGAAAGCCTTTATCGATGACTTCCATTTCCAAGAGCAGCTCTTTTTCCGTTAAACTATTTAAATAACGTTTTTCCTTCAGAGCATTTTCTTTTTCGGTTATTGTAGAATCATTGCTGGCGATGATGGCGTCAAGACCTAGAATGACCAGATACCTTTCATCTCTTAAGGCTACGCGTCGCGATGTCAGTTCCTCGATTCTGCCGGTAGTCTCATCAGTCGGATTTTCATCTTCAGGATCTTTATCCTTTTCAAAGGGGTTAGTAATATAATAGACAGTCAACATCAGCACCAGAGTCAGTAATATTAATGCCAATTGATTCTTCTTAAGCAAAAGTCTCACCCTCCATAATCAATAAACTATATGCTTGTAGGAGGGGTTTTATGACAATTTAGACTAATTCTTCGCTGGTATTCAAAGAATAAATTACTAAAAGATATATAAGCGAAAAGCAGAAAATAAAGATATTAATCGCCTTAGGAAAGAACCAGAGAATCATGAAAAATATGATAAAGAGGGGAATGCTGATGACAGAAGCAATATTATAATACTCATTTACAGTCTTTAATTTACCGCTTTTTCTAAAAAAGACCCAGACAATCAAAACAATAATCAAAGTGAAGAAAACACCGACTAAAAAGGAAAGCGTATAAGCCCTCAATTTTAAAGTATTATTATTCCCGGAAATAAATTGTTCCAAAAGATAGTTACCAAAAGCGGGACCGCTTGCTTCTAGATTATCTAAACGAAAATCTGGAATATTATTCTGGTAAAATATTTTCATAGCCTCGGTCCGTAAAGAATTTCCGTTCCGATCAACATTTAAAGCATTAGTTCCGAAAGGATGAGCCTGAAAATACAAAGCATCGCTCCAGAAAATTACTAAATAATTTTCTACATTATCTTCAACCTGATAAGCATCTTCGGAAATAACAAATTTTTCTTTGGGATCATATTTAATTTTAATATCGTCAACTTCCAAATATACCTTTGGAATATCAAAAAGATCGATAACAAAGGTAATCCTTTTCTTAATACCTTTAGTTTCAAATTCAACTTTTTGTTCGTAGAGATCAACATCATCAAGTTTCCCACATTTCAATTCAATTCCGTCTTCAACTCGACATTCAAGATTAATCAGTTCTAAAAGAACTTGATTAATCGTTTCTTCATCAGGGATTTCTTCTAAAACATCATAATTATATTTCTCATAAATTTCTTTGGCACTATTAATCTTATTCTGTCCAATTGGCATCCCTAATAGAAAAGAAAAGATTACAAATATACAGACAGAAATTATGACATTCATCGATTTAAATTTTAAAAAGTATCTGGGATTTAATATTCTCCCCAAAAGCTTGAGTTTCATATTCCTCCTGTAAAAAGAGATTTAATTACAAATTAAATCTCTAGTAAGTTTAATATTCTGTTTGAGCATTGTTAATCTTAAACAAGGCAAAGAGATAGAAAATCGAGAAGATAAAGATATACCAATTTAAGACAATCGGTAAGTACCAAGCGATGGCAAAAGCCAGAAGTAATGGCAGGATACTGCTGATAGCAGCAATATTGAAATATTCTTTAAAGCGTTTTAAACGACCATTACGTTTAAAGAAGAGCCAGAATAAGAGTACCATCAAGAGCGGGAAGACGATGGTAATAATTAAGGTTTGGAAGAAAGCGGTTGAACGTGCATAAGCACTAAAGCCAACTAACATCTTATCCATAATATAATCTCCAAATGTATTTGGGTCTTCTAATTTTAGATTTAATTCTGGAATGAATCCCGCATAATCAAGGTTTAAGCCGACAAGTTGGAGCTTTTCATCATTATGGGTGATTTCCATTCCTTCATCTTTATTTCCCATTTCCAGTTGATGGGCTTGGTAATAAATAAACTTTCTGGTGAAAACCAGGAAATACTGTTCCTCGTTTTCTACATATTCATAATTTTCATTTGAGAATTGTTCTTTTAAATTATAAGCAGGTTCTTCTTCCTTTTCTTCGTCATAGAAATCAAAGAAGATATTAATATGTTTCTTGATTCCATCCTTCTCATAAACTATTTTAAATTCCCGATTGACTTTATCGGTGAGGGTTTCGCACTCAAGAATACCTTTATCGTTTACAACACAACCAAGATCGGTAATATCTTTAAGAATAGCTTTGTTATCTTCATCAGCATATTCATCAATTTCTTGTAAAGCTAGGAAATTATAATTTTCCTTATAATTCATCGCCGAATCAGCTAGTGCATTTCCGAAAGGAAGAGAAAGAACATAGGTCGAGATGACAAAGATTAAAAGACCGATTAAGGCCGACATATTACGATATCGAGCCATTTTTGTGGGCATTACTAATGATTTTAAAAATTCAACAACTTTCATTATTACTCCGTTCTACAATAGATATCTTGTTTTAAAATATAAATTAATTATATCACAATTGTCACAAGAGGACAATAAATATTTTCGGACAATGGCATTATTCCCGAATTTGTATAAAACTATCCAATTTTATTATTTCATCAGTCCTGATAATGGCATTATAATAATCCGGATAAGTAATATTAGCAAGGACCTCATAATCAACGGCCGCTAAAATTGCCAGGGTCTTAGTTCTTTCTTCAAGTCCGTTATTAATAAAGATTCCGTTAATATCATACTTTAATAGCGTTCCAAAACTAACCTTTTCTACAATATCATAATTCAAATTGATTTTAAATTCATACATAGAAAGACCAGTTAGGATCCGCTCAAAATGCGATGCATAGTCATCGATACAAAGAATGATCTTTTGATACTTTTTGGGATCTTCATTTTTGAAGAAATCATCTTTCAAAAGCAAATCAATTGTAGAACAGGAAAGATGAAGATAAAATCTCGCTTCTGTAAATTCATTAATCTTTTTTAGAAGAGTTTTTAAAACTAGTTTTTCCATCGGAATTCGAATTTTTAAATCCAGATAATCAGAAATCATTTCCTTAGGATTTAATCCCGGTATATTATAACTAACTTCATAAGCCAAGGTCTGATCCTTAGTTTTCAAATTCACCAAAAGTAGTTCTAAATTATCACGTTTCAATTCTTCAAGAACACAGGCGTTAATAGCCTTCTTCTTCAAAAACCTTTTATGGATATCATCATTAAAGATTTGATAACGATTCCCGTTATTAAGAGCTATATCTAAAAATTCACCGATTTCCTGGAAATTATAAGTATCACGGGGGAAACGAACAACTGCGGCTTTCAAATCAAAATGAACGGCGGCGTTTTCATAAATAATTCCTTGATCAACGATACTGAATAAGGTTTTAATTTTCCGATCAATTACCCTTTGATCATTAATTTCCAAAACCGCAACAAAACTTCCGTCATTCAACCGGAAAACTCTTTCCGAGAAATGCTCTTTAATCAAGCCGTTAACATATTCTAAGACCAAATCATACATATTTCCTTTTAAATCTTCTTGTTCTAGAAGTTGGAATTTCCCGAAGGTACATTTAAATTCTAAATCATGAGTTTTTTCAGAAATTTCATTCAAAAACTTTTGATAATCATCTTCCCCAAGAATACTATTACCAACTGCCTCCGTTAGAATAACTTCATTATCAAGTTTATCAATTGTCCCGACATAGAATTTAATAACTCCGTCTTTAGTAATATAAGGCCGAGCTTTATCGGAAATTAATATTTCCTTTTCCCCGATTTTAATCCGATATTCAAGATTATAAGGTTCACCATTTTCGATATATTTATCGATATTTCCATGGATCTTGATGTCATCTTCATTAATTGCCTTTTCGTAATCAGTTTTAGAGATATTAGTATCTCTTTGTAAGAAAGTCGATAACTCTTCCGACAGCAACATTTTCCGGCTTTCCGGATCCATAAAATAGATTCCTTCTTTTAATTCTCCGACGGCAGCTTGGAAAATTGCTTTCTGACAACGCAAGTTTTCCTGATAGAAAATATTAATTAATTTAAACTCAAGCATTTTTGTAGCGATTTTTAAGTTTAAAGTGCGATCAGAATCAATAAGTTCGCTATCACTTGAGAAAAAAACGACACAACCGAACATTTCCTTTTCTAAATTTAAGGGAATAGCAAAGAGAGTTTTAACACCTAGTTCCGAATAGGATTTTCCACTAACTATATCTTTAACCGGAATCGAAGTTTCGCTAAAATCGAGAGCAACTTCATGATTTGTAGAGATGAGCATCTCGACGATTGTTCCGGAAAGACTGTTGAAAGAAAATTCACGTTCATAAAGTCTTTGTTTTTTATAATTATATGTTTTAAACATATTGAAGTTTTCCAGAAACTCCGGCAATACTTCAAGGTCTCCTTTTGTAAGAATTACATAAAGGACTTCATCAAACCCGACATATTCTTCTAAAACTTTAGAAAACTCCATAAAGCAATCACGCTCATTTTCGTTTTTTAAAGCTAAATTAGAAATATTTATGGTTTTTTCAACTTTAGAAATCAAATCTCGAACTCGACTGGCAACTTCTAAGTTCTTATCATCTTCATTCGTTTCATTTATTAAATTATGATCATTTCTTTCAATTTCAAGTTCTAAAACTTCGATTGCTTTTAAAAGTTGTTTGAGGTCTTCTCGGACGCTTTTGTTTTTTAGAATAAAGATTTTCAAATAATTCTTATAATAGTCTCTTTTTATATAAAGGTCTTTACTCTTTTCCACTGATTTTAGATATTTAATGCTGATCCGATAAGCCTCATCATAAAGGTCCATATCAAGGAGTAGGGCGATATATTCATTGGCAATACTTAAATAATCATCGGTGAGATTATTAAGGTTTTTGAAAATATCTTGGAAACTTTGTTTTCCCAGTTTATGATTGTTCTCAAGAATATGTAGTTTCGCATTCAAATATTCACAATAAGTAATTCCTTCTTCATCGTCAAGCTTATAAACCAAGGTGATACAATCATTCAAAGTATTCTTAGCTTCAGAAATCTGTTTTTGGTCAATATAAAGTTTAGTCATATTGCTTAATGTAAGTGCTTTAAGATTATCATTGGGATAATTGTTTAAGATGGCTTTTAAATTCATCAAAGCTTTTTCTTTTTGGTTTAGCTCTGCATAGATATAAGCCATTTCCAAATACCAACGATTAACCTCGTCAATATTGTCTAAATCAATGGCTTTCCTTTTCATAAAAGCATAACGATAAGCACTTTTATAGTTCTTCTTTTGAATGAAAATATAGATCGCTCGTTCCAAAAAGGAAATATAAATCTTCTTAAAGATAATACTGTCGATATTATTAATATTTTTGATGGCTATATTGAGGGCATCATCATAAAGATTCTCGTTAATATATATATCAATAATCAAAATATCAGATAAATAAAGGTACTCTTGATTCATTTCGATGATGCATTGATTCTTCAATTCGACGATCGTCTTAAAGTCGGCCAAACTAAGATCCTTCTTGGTCAACTCATAATAAACTTCTTTAATATTCATCGTTTCTTCCCTTTCAATCTATTTCTTCTATTATTATAACATAATAGCAAAAGTTTTGAAAGTTTTTTCCAAATCAAGGCAATAACAAAAAGAAAAAAAGCCGTTTTCACGGCATCAACATAACAAAACAAAGTAATGATAAAAATCTTAATAGATAATACCTAAAATTTGGTAATGCAAAGAGGAAAGTTCATTATCCGATAAAAGATCTAGGTTAATATTTTTATCTATATTATTCTTTTCAATCAAATATTGCCTTTGTTCATCAACCAACATCTCCTTAATCTTATCAATCAGATCATCCCTTGGTATTATCTCAAGGGGGATAATTTTTACCCAGTGAATTTTTAAATTATCTACATCAAAATATTTGAAGAAATTATTAACATTGTCTTCAATATATTCATGTAAATTATTATCACAAACTAATTTAATAATCAATTCCAATTGTTCTTCCTTATCAAGAAGACCCCATTCCTCCCTGACATTCTTATAAGTACATTCATTGGTAAAAATATAGGAAGAGAGATTAAATTCATCACAAAGCTCATCAAAATAAGTTTCAAATAAGTCACTCAGGTCAAAAATAAATTCAATATCAAAAAGAGTTTTGATCTTTTCTTCAATACTTTTTCTCTCAAAAAGATATTTTACCTTTCTCAACTTATAATGAAGTTCGTATTCTTCATCAATCATATCTAATATTATCATTTATAGTCCCCTTTCCTATGTGTTCATCTAATTATAACAGTATATTATTATTAAATTGAGATTTAATTGAAATATTTTTGTCTATGCACGCACATCAACGCAAAACCAACTAATTAGTGACCAAGAATTAATATAACTATTTCGAAATTCTTCTAAATAGTTATTGCATTATAAAATTAAATGATATATAATTTAATAAACGAGGTAAAAAAATGGATAATAGTGTTTTTTCAGCTTTGGCTGATCCTGTTCGAAGAAAAATTATTAAATTATTGAAAAACGGCAAAATGTCAGCCGGAGAGATATCGAAGAATTTTGATTTAGCCAAAGCTACAACCTCATATCATTTAAATAAACTCAAAGAAGCTGATTTAATTAGGGAAAGCAAATTCAAAAACTTTATTTATTATGAGCTAAATATGTCTATCTTTGAGGAAATAATATTTTTTATAAAACAAATAAGAGAGGGGTAATTATGAAAGAAAAGAATTTTAAAATTAGTTTATCATTGTTGCTGATTACGTTAATTATTGTCCTTATTTCCATGGCTTTTATGCCGAAAGAAATACCGCTTCATTATGATTTACAAGGAAACATTGATAATTACGGTAGTAAATATTGGTTTTTGTTAATCCCGTTTTTGGCTTTTCTGACTTGGGGTTTACTACATTTAATCGCCCGAAGTTTTAAAAAACAAAACAAAAACTCCAATTCAAAAATCACCTATATTGCCAGTTCCTGTACTATGATAATGTTTATTATCTTAGAACTAATTTTTATAGTGATAGAATTTAAAAAAATGGATAGTATCAGTATTGAAAACATTATTTATCGAACCGCTAATATTGGACTTGGCCTTACCTTTATTTTAATCGGAAATGTTCTACCAAAAATTACGAAAAACAAAGTTATTGGCTTAAGAACAACTTGGAGTTTATATAATGATAATACCTGGAATACCTCCCAAAGACAAGGCGGTTATATGATAATCGGGATTGGTTTTGCTATGATTATCGCCAGCATTTTTGTTTTCGGAGTATACAACCTTTTTGTTTTATTTGGTAGTATATCCATTATGCTAATTTTAGCTTATGTAATTTCTTATCAAGCTTATAAGAAAGAAATAAACAAAGCTACAACAAAATAAACTAAGATGTAGAAAACGCAGGTTAAGCCTGCGTTTTAAGATCTCTTTTTGCTTTTATATCCCAAAACAAAAAATATTGCAATAATAGAACCAATTCCCACAAAAATGCTTTTTTCCTTAACAATCCCACTTCTCATTTTCATAAATGAACTAATCTCTTCTAGTTCGTCTTCATCCATAGCTTTGACCGTTATTTTAGTATTACTAGTCAAAACTCCGATAATATAATTTTCATAAAGTCGAATATAGGCTACTTTTTTAGTGCTTAAAACATTTATTATATTTTCTATGCCTTCCGCTTCATCTGATTCAACAGTAACAAAGAACATCGAACCATCAGAGATATGAATAAAATTGTAATAGAATAAATTGCCTAGGATAATGGCCAAAATAATCATTAATTTTTTCATTAAAAACCCCCTTATAATAATCTGGATCTATTTCATATTAACATTTATTGAAAGATTTGAAAAGATAAATTCTTATAAAAAAACTGTGACATCTGTCAACAGTTTAAGTTTCAAAAAGAAAATACTTTTGGGCCGGACTTATGCTATTACCGGCAAGATATAAAGAGGCGTAATTATTCGCAACACTTCATATGAAGGTAAGACTGATTACTTACAAGCATGCGGGCTTTAGAGAAATGGATATAATGCATTCTAAGCACTTATTTTACCGACGTTTTATGGAAGTTAATTGTTGCCACACTCTTATAGACAGTTTAACCTGCTTCAACGTCAAATACCACACTTATCTTTTATTTCCCAGGTAGATAATAAAAGATCAGGTACCGAGTCGCAACAATTACGTTAAGTCGCATATAATAGCTTTACAATGAAAACTCGCCACAACGGACTGATAAGGATATTTCAATCCCGTCTTCATTTCACTTACCCCAAGCAAGGGCATTCGTGCATATTCCCAAGGAATAGGTTGGCTCTCTACACCATCCAATGCTATTATATGTGCTTTATTCCGCAACTGTTCAGTTGAGTTTTGGCCTAAACTCAACTTTTTTTGAACAAGAAAGACTGATTTACTTTCAAACTTCCATCTGCTGCATATAATCCCAATTTTTTTCACCGATTTCCGCAACCAACCAGAACAAAACTTATAGCGGCATGACTCCGCATCAACGGCAAAATGTCTTCCCTACAGTGTTTAGAACGCTACTTCCACATCTGCAGACACGTTTCATTCTGTTTGCTTATTTCCACCTAATTACTCTACTTTGTTCCCTCGCTTGTTAGCTGGTGACGATTCTTTTGGAATCGTGTAAACAAAAGCTGTGTACGCGAGCATACTATTGAGCCACCAAAAGTATTTACAATAAGATTATATTAAACTATTTGATAAAAGTCATTAAACTTGTAGTTTAGAAATAAATTAAAGGGAATATCGGTATCTTCGATAACCAATATTCCCTCAATTGAAGTATTGAATAATCTTGCAAGAATAACAAGATTATCAATTGCCGGTAAACATTCACCCCATTGCCATTTGTAAATGGCTTGAGGATTATCAAAACCCATGATTTCCTTCAAATCATTAACTGAATAATTATTTTCAATTCTCAGTCTTTTGATATTCTCTCCTGTCCTTACTAAATTAATCATTGGAATAACCATATTATCACTCCTTTTACCTATTAATGCACCATAATAGACAAAATGCATCTATGCATCTTTATGATTTAGTAAAACAGGAAGGTATTATTTATTATACTTAAAAATGAATTTAATGCAAGGTATTTAAACTATAAGTTTAAAAGATTATCATTTTTGCTTGAACAATTGTCCGTCTTTTAATTCATATATATTCTTAAATTTTTCCGCAAAGTTTAGATTATGAGTTACTGCTATCACTGTCACTCCTCTTTCATTTAAATTTTTCAACATTTTAAACAATTGCTCCGCATTATCTTTATCTAAATTTCCAGTCGGTTCATCGGCTAAAATCATATCAGGATTATTTATCATTGCTCTAGCTACTGCTACTCTTTGTTGTTCTCCTCCGGATAATAATTTTGCTTTTTTGTCTAATAAGAAATCAATACCGAGTAATTTAGTAATTTCATCAAAATAATTATTCTTGTTTTTATTAAAAACTGTTGGTAATAAGATATTTTCTTGAACAGTAAATTCCGAAAATAAATTGTATTCTTGAAAAACAACACCGATATGTGAGTTTCTGAATGAAGCCAATTGATCATTAGTCATATTATCTAAATTTATATTATTAAAAGTATAATATCCTCTTGTTGGTTTATCAATAGTCGATAATATATTGAGGAGTGTTGATTTACCGCTCCCAGATTTACCCGTAATTGCTAATAAATCTCCGTTATTAACTTCTAATAAAAGATTATTTAAAACAAAAGTTTTTTCGTTATCATAACTTTTATAAATATTATTTAATTTGTACATAACCCCACCCCCTAATTAATAATCTGCTTATATTTTACTGTTTGGATTGATAATAATGTTTGGACGATTGGTACAAAGAACATGGCCATCAGGGCAATGAGAAGCTGTCCTATTGGAGACCAAGTAAAAGTCAATCCATCAATTGAAGAAACTATTATAAATGAAATAAATAATCCCATAAAGAACGAAATTACAGTAGCTATTAAACTAATAAGAGAAACCTCAATCAGAATAATCTTCTTTAAATGTCTCAATTTCATTCCTAATATTGTCAAGATCTTATAAAAATGTTTTCTTTCCTTTATGGTGAGACTGATTGCCACATAAATATTAAGAATTGAAAAAATAGCTACTAAAATAAAGAAGATTGTCGGTATACTTTTAAAAAGTAAAAAACTGTCCATTTCTCTTTGTAATAAACTCTTAAAAGTACTGATAAAGTATCTCACACCTGGCGTTTCATAAATTGAAATTATTTTATTAATTGCAGTTTGTTCATCTAATGATGTTTTAATAAAGTAATCTGTAATAATATATTTAGTAATCTCGGAATCATTATTTATGATAGTAGGATCAATGCCGGTAGAATAATCCTTTAAAGAAATGATAAAGTTATTTTTATTGGTTTCTGCATCTTCACATTTATAAAGACCACAAACTTCAAAATTTTCTTGGTTAATTGGAATTATTAAACCTTCAAGTTCATTTTGATATGATTCATGAATATAAATTTTTGGGTAATTTGTAGTGGTTGTAAATTGTTTTGAAATCTCAAAATCAATAAATTCTTGATTAACAAAAAGTTTACTTCCATTTATATCTGTTCCAATAATTCCAAAGGTTTTTCCATTATAAATGCGTTCTGTTTTAACAAAAGGTATTAATACTTCAAAGTTTTCCTTTAATCTTTCATAATAATTAATTGGAATTTCTTTATAATTTTCCTCATCTACATAAAGATGCATTTCACCTTCTTTTAATGGTAAGGTTTGAGCAACACTATGCTCAATTGCGCTTGTATAAAAAAGGGAGAATATTAAGATAATGCCTGCGATTGCTAAACCTATTAAGGTAAAATAATAACGAGATTTATTTTGAGAGAAACTTAATTTAAAAATATTCATCCTATTCCCCCTTCAAATAATAAATCGGACCCTGCGGAAGCTAAAAACAGTTGCTATGATATTAATCAAAAACACAACTAAAGTAAAAATTGAAATAATACAAAAGGAAATAATCAGTAAGTTAAAAAAATTTAAATAAATAAATGTTTTCACTATCACTGTTCCAATAATTAAGATTAATGCACCGATGATAATCGATATTATTGAACTACCAATTCCTAATATAAAGCCTTCAAGTGAGGATATATATATCATTTGTTTATTAGAGCAACCGATGACTTTATAAATTCCGATATTTTTTCTATTTATTTTATAAGAGAATACTGAGACATTTATCAGATTAATAATTCCTAAAAAAGCAAAAACTGATGTAAGTGAAACAATAATTTGAAAGAACACTCTCCTGCTTGTTATTTCGGAATCAATTATTTCTTGTCTACCTTGAACAATAAAATTATCTGCCTTCGGTATACCTATAATATCTTTGATTTTGCCTTTTACCTCGTTGACTTTCATGCCATTATCTCTAATAACGATGTTTTCATTATAAACTTCGACCTCGGATAGTGTTGATAAATAACCATGAGAAATATAGGCCTTACTTGCATACATAGTTTCATCAATGATTTGTTCAGCTTCTTTTGCTTGGGCAATGTTTTGTTGACGCTCATTTGTACTATTTACAACACCAATTATTTTTAAGTCTCTGTGAATTGTTGGAAGCATTTTGCCAACTACATTAGTATATCCAAAGATCAAGTTTGCTGTTTCTACATCAATAATTACTACAGCTTCCTTTGAACCTCTTCCCCATACTTTTCCGTGTATTAAATCAATCTTCTGAATAGTCATTTGTTTTGTGAACCGATCAGAAAATGGTACACCGGTTTCAATGAAATCCTCGGATACGGCTGAAAAGTTTACATGTTGAGGTACACTCACATCCATACTAACTGTTTTAAATCTTGCAACAAACTGAAAGTTTTTCTCAATTTCTTCAATATGGTTATTTGTGAGACTAAAACCATTAGGAAAATAAGAACTTATAACATTGTTATTAATTAATATTGAGTCTTTATAAAAGATGACTTCAGATTCGATTTTATTTACAGAAGCATCTCGAAAACCTAATAGTAAGAATACAACTAATATTGTTACAAAAATATATAACTGATGATATACAGATATTTGTAGATTAGATTTTATTTTTTTGATTACATGTTGAAACATTATATACCCCTAACCCCTATAAATTTTCTATCAGCCTTATTTTACCATTTATTGAAAGATTTTAAAAGATTTATAGAGATTTAAAAACCTTACTTTCCTTTTTTCCTAGATTGCGTTCTAAAAGGACAACTTAGTTCATAATCTTAGGTGAATATATAATAAGGAGAGTAATGTAATTTGGTTAATTTTAAAGTAGGACTAAAACCCTTAGTCAATAGATTAAACTTGCCGACTGTTTTAAAAACAACTATCCTTCCGGGAGACACAATCGAGAGGTTATTCATTGCAACTCAAGTAGGAGAAATCTATTATATCGGAGATGGTGCTATCGAAACTTTTTTAGATATCCGTTCAGAAGTCATTGAATTAGGGATGAGTGGTGGTTATGATGAACGAGGACTCTTGGGACTCGCATTTCATCCTGAGTTTAGAGATAACGGTTTATTTTTTCTTCACTATTCAGTAGCAGGTTCGCAAGGGACCGGTGCGAAAATCATCACAGAAAATAGACAAGGCCTTCCGAAATTCTTTGGACCAGACCCCTGTAATCCTAATACTTTAAACTTAAAATGGCTCAACAGGGAAACTAATTATGATCATATTGATACTATAGAAGAATGGGTTTATCATGTTAATGGTGCAACCGAAAAGGTTAGAACAATTCTAAATTTAAGAAGACCGTTTATGAATCATAATGGTGTTAACAGTTTAAACTTCTCACCAGAAACCGGAAAACTAGTTTTAACAACCGGAGACGGTGGCTCCGGTTATGATCCTTTCAATTTAAGCCAAGATGATTTAGAGATTGCCGGAAAGATTATTGAAATTGATGTCAATATGAATAAGCATCTTGATAATCCTTCCGTAGTCACTCGTTTTAATGAACTTCCGATGTCTATTCAAGAAACATTAGGAATAATAGCAAAAGGAGTTAGAAACATTCCCGGAATCTCTTATCAAAAGGTAAACAATCAATATATAAAATACGTCGGAAATGTCGGTCAAGATCTTGTAGAAGCGATTTATTCATTTGGGGAATATAATTCCGTTCCAGTTACGGAGATTGTACATAATTATTTAAGAAACTCTGGAATAAGAAAAAATAGATTGATAAACTTTGGCTGGCGCAGCTGGGAAGGATCGTTTCCGACTGCTTTTATCGGGAATTGTGATGTCGGCAATTTAAATGAAAAAGTGATTGCTTATTACGATGAAGCAATCAGAACAGCAACATTAAAACTTACTCCATTAACCGAATTTTACCACTTTGATCCCAGAGCAAATAAGTTTAGCGGAATAGCGTTAACCGGTGTTCAGGCATATATGGGAGATGCAATTCCTTTCTTAAAGGAAAGTGTAGTCTTTATCGATATACTTCGAAAAGGAGAGCCCGCTCAAGGGGTTATAGCATTTACCAGACAAAGTATAAATAACACGGTAAATGATTATCACATGATTGAAACAAACTATAATTTCAATACTCAAAAAACCTATTATGTAAGTTTAGGGACAAATGCAAATCAAACGAAACTTTATTTAGGTGTATACGGTTCAATGAATGTAACTGATTTTAATCAAGGATCTGTTTATGAAATTGTTCCATGATAAAGTTTTATATTAAAAATGAGAGAACAGTCGTCTCTCATTTTTTAAAACAAAAACAAATATATGGAGGGGTCTATTGAAAAGTAATAAAACTAGCAGGTTTGTTTGTAAAGGAGGGGCTTTATCATCAATAGCTGTCCTATTACAAGCAGCTCCAATCTTCGTACCTGGAATTGGATTAATCTTAAGTCCTTTAAGTACACTTCCCGTAGCCATAGCGGCTATTTCTGATATAAGCCTCGGTATTTTTGTCTTCTTCTCTTCCACAATAATCCTAACAATGATTAGCATTCAAGAAACATTAATATTTCTATTTACTACCGGAATACTTGGTGTAGTTATAGGATCATTGCTATATAGAAAAGGAATTATAGCTTCAATTATTTGTTCTAGTATGGTACTTACTTTAGGTATGATCTTTTTAACTTATTTAGTTAAGGTAGAAGGGTTTATACAATTAACTAATAAACTAACCTCTCCAATAGTATTGTTGATATACATAGGTTTTACAACTGTTTACACAAGCATCTGGAATATTATTTTAATAAAATTGAAAAATACATTGATGTCTACAAATGTATAATTCTGAATTTAAACGCTGCTAGAAATATTTTCATCATAGTATCTGTTCCTTAAGCATATAAAGAAAAGATGATTTTTAAAATGTATATTTAGCAAAACTAGCTATAAAAAATAGCTGGTTATGAGTATCTTTTGAAATATTATTATCTGCAAAATGTTCGTATCTCCTTAAAAATAGGACAGTCATTTCTGAGAAATCCTTTTTAGTGCAATATTAAAATACTGTTCTTCTTTTTCTATTCCAATATACTTTCTATTCAATTTTTTTGCAACAACGCACGTGGTTCCACTTCCCATAAATGGATCTAAAACGATCTGACCTTCTTTTGTAGAGGCCAATATTATACGTTCTAGTAAACATTCAGGTTTTTGAGTAGGATGTTTGCCATACTTTTTTTCACCCATCGAAACAGCAGGCAAATTCCATACATCCTGCATCTCTTCGTTATTAACCTTATACATTGCATCATAATCAAAATAATGAAACTTTCCTTTTTTAGCCCAGATAATAAACTCATAAGAAAACCTAAATTTGTTTTTATAGATTAAAGGAGTAGGATCCAGCTTATGCCAAATAACGATATTTATAATATTGAATCCTAATTTATCCATAACCATTTTTACATCAAATATATTATGACTTGTTCCACTAACCCATATAGTAGCTCCATTCTTAAGAACTTCGTAACAACCTAATAACCACTGATTAGTAAATTCAACTACATCACCATAATTTTCACGTTTATCCCATTCACCTTTGTTAACCGATACAACTTTACCATTACTGATACTTTTTCCATTATTTGAAAGAAAGTATGGTGGGTCGGCAAATATCATGTCTATGGAACAATTATCAAACGAATTTAAAACTTTTATACAATCATCATTATATAACAAAAAAACCACCTCACTTTATATATTATAAAGGAGATGGAAGTTTTGCTTTTTGTACATTAAAGATTCAAAAAATATGTTTATACTAAAATAAAATGTGACCTAAATAAATAATTTATAAAGAATTCCATTTTCAAGATCTTTGATATTGTACATTGTATCGAGAACATCAAATGTCTCTTCAAGGTTACCTTTAGCGGTCTTCCATGAAGTTCCATCTGTAATCCATACAAAAACAAAATCTTTTATATCTTTTGCTTCAGTAGCTAACATTTTATATGATCTAGCTGTTTCATTTAATTTAGAACCGCCACCTCCTCCACTATAAAAGTTAGTTTCAATAGCATAAATATTGTTTTCAGTTTTAACCACAAAATCAAAGCGCTTTGATGCCTTTCCATTATTCGAAAGAGCAGAAAGATTAATAGCAAATTTTGATTCAATATCTCTTAAAAACATTTCCTTATAATATTCAACACCAGTTGAATTAATATATCGCTCAACCAAATCTTCCATCAAATGTCCACCGCGGTTTTTGCGTCCATTTGAATCTAGTCCAGTTTCAACCCCTAATGCATAATCAATTAAATTATTAATTATATGGTTAGATATTAAATCAAATAGCCCTGTTTTTCTCATAAACATTTTGTAATATTCAATATCATAATTTCTTTTATCAAAATTAAAATAGAATTCACCATCGTCATCCATAGCGAATATTTCACTTTTTCTTACGGCTAGAAGTAAGGGAATACATTTTAAGGTTTCCGGATATTTCATAATTATCTTTTCAAAATCATCTTCAATTTTTTTAGATCCAATTAAGGAATTTAGTATATTAAATTCTACTTTGTATTTTTCAACCCCTGCATAAACCTTATCAAAATTAATGTAATAATTATAACCAGCTATACTATGTCTAAATGTTTTTAACCATTCATTAAAATTTCTCATTTATTCCCCCTGTTTTTAATTTTAAATATCTTTTCTTAGAAATATCCAGATACTGAATTTGATTGTCGATTCCTATATATTTTCTATGTAGTGTTGCACAAGCAATTCCTGTTGTTCCACTTCCATTAAAAGGATCAAGTACTAAATCGCCTTCATTGGTTGATGCGATTATGATTCTTTTTAGTAGGTCTATAGGTTTTTGAGTAGGATGTCTACCTTCTCTTTTTTCAGAAGGCTTAGTTAAGGAAAACTCCCAAACATCTTTCATCTGTTTTCCACCGTTTATTTCTTTCATGGTTTTATAATTAAACAAATGTTTACAACCATTCTTTTTTGCCCAGATAATCGTTTCAGTAGAATGTGTAAATGCTCTACAAGAAATATTAGGTGGTGGATTTGTCTTTTTCCAAGTAATATTATTTATAATCGTAAATCCTTCTAATTCTAAAGCTACTCCAATTGTATATATATTATGAAAAGTTCCACTAATCCATATAGTTCCTGAATCTATAAGAACTTCTCTACATTGTTTAATCCATTTTCTATTGAATTTTATTTTTTCTTCTATACCGATTTTCTCGTCCCAATCAGCTTTTTTAACGGAAACCATTGTTCCAGAATGACATGTAATTCCATTTCCAGATAAAAAATATGGTGGATCAGCAAATATCATATTAATGGATTTTTTTTCTACTTTTTTTAATAATTGAAATGAGTCGCCTTCATATAAAGTAAAGTTTTCATCCTTAAAAAATATATTTTTCTTTGGTATCATCGTAATTGCACCTTAATAATTGGTTATGATTACTTCTTCAACATTTCCCCTACCATTAGAATCAGAATTTATCATTCTTTTAGCTTTAACAACATGAACATTAAACCCAGCATATAACTCATTAATAAATTTAGTATTATGGTTACTTAACATCACAGATACACCTTTATTTGATAATTCTTTATACAATGTTGCTAACCTAATTTGATCTTCTTTTGTAAAGTTGAATTTTGTATATGCAGTAAAAGATTCTTTATCATCAAATGGATCGTAGGGAGGATCGAAATAAACAAAATCCCCTGGTTCAGCACTTGCAACTGCTTCTACAAAGTCACCTTCTAAAACAGTTATATCATTCTTTACAAAATAGTTATGAAGTCTTTTGATATTATCAACATCATAGGTTTTAACTTTCAATTTTTTTGCAGAAGGGACATTAAAATATCCTTTACTATTTACTCTATAAAGACCATTAAAACAACTTTTATTCAAATAAATAGCTCGTGATGCTCTTTTCCAGATTGGTATGTCATTAAATTCAGGCTTACGGTCCTCTTCACGCACTTTATAAAAATATTCTTCGCTATGATTTTTTTCGTGTTTCTCTAATTCATCTATCATTAATTTATAGTTTTCATTATTAGCAAGACATTTATAAATAGCTAATAAATCCTGATTTATATCATTAATAACTGCAACAGATGGCATCAATTCAAATAGTAATGCACCTCCACCAATGAAAGGTTCGAAATATTTATTATACATCTGTGGCATATATTTAATTAATTTATCAATTAATTGGCGTTTTCCGCCAGCCCATTTTACAATAGGTTTAGCATTCATATTTCTCCCTCCAATTCTTAAATACTATTATATTATACCATTTTTAGTGTTGAAAAGAAAGTTAATAGATCGTTTTATGTAATATTATATGTAGTATAAAAATAACAAGGAAATAATTTTAGGAAACCATTAATATAGGTATTTATAACTTTGTGATAATAATCTATATCTCTTTCAAATACAATAAGTAATATGGTTGATGATAAAAAATGTCGCCATAAACGTGTGGCGACTTTTTAGAGTTCTTTATTTTATATTTCTTTATACATATAAGTGACAACTATTCTGTTATCACACTATTTTATTAAGTCCATTTGCAAAAATATCAACTTCATTAATTGAGTATTTATTACATAATTTTTTTATTTTTCTTTTTATAATTATATTAATTAAAAAATTTGTCTTTTTTGGTATAAAATTCATAATAATACTATAAGAAGTATATAACGTGCCAATAATACTACACAAAAAAATAAAACCTTTAACATTTGGAGAAACTACGTAAGTTACATAATTAGCAAAAAGAAGTATGACCACACATAAAAAACATAAGATTATGTTATAAACTTTTACTTTTTTTATAAAACTATTATAATCATCTTTAAACAACCTCTTTCGTTCATCTTGAACAATACTATATTCTATATTTTTCATTATTTTATCAATACAATCTTCTTGTAATTCTATATTATTACCAAAGGTTATTTTCGTAATTTCCTCAGGAACTAAATAGTGGTTTTTAAGCAAACAATACTTTTCTTCTGTAATTTCTCCTTTCTCTTTTGCTTTATTCAAGAAATCTATATATTTGGTTTTATTTTCATTTGTTGGTTGATAAGCATTATAACAGTATGACAAAAGTTTCATTTTAGATAAATTATTACAATCATCAATATTAATTGAACAAATGGACACCCCAATAATTGTATCTTTCATTACTGGACTAATTGAATCAAGAAAATAACTTTTAAAACATTTTACAAGACTACTGTTTGTGGTGATAAAAAAATCATCTAGGTATGCGTACTCTTGAACTTTTTTATATTTATTTTTAATCTTAATTAAAGCCAGTGATTTTGAATCATAATCAATAGACCTATCATTTTCTTTATAAAAATAGTATTTTCTTGATTCATCATAGATCACTTTTATTTCTTCTTCAAATTCAGCACATAATGCAAAAAATTCATCACCAGAATATTGCGTTGTATCCACTATTTCAATAGATAAATCAGAAATATTTTTTTTTAAAAATGCTAATGCTTCTGATACATCATGTTTAGTTTTGTTAGTGTATTTAAAATAGTTTGACAATGAAGAAGCTTTTGATATATTGTACTCTTTTGAATCGATCCAATGCTCGCAAGATCGAAGTAAAGATGATATTTCTTCAAATGTGTGATCAAATATTTTTAATTTTGCCCCAAATTCTTTCCACTTTTTTAATAAAAAACTGTATTCATAAAAATAGTATTCGTCAGTATAACCTAGGGCACGCAGAATAATAGGTGTATCTAAATATATATTCTTATCTTTCCAAGTAGTATCTGAATAAACATCGTCAGAAATAAATCCAAGAATTATAGAACCTTGGCAAATATTAATCACTAACTCAAATAATACATCGTTTTCTTCATATAACTTTTTTACAAATTCAACAAACATGAAAAGATATATTTCATCATCACTATTGTCTTCTGTATATTGTATATCTAAAAAGTCATTATTATCTAAACCAAGGTCATCATAACTTTTTAAAAATTTAAATAGAGTTTTTTCGAATATTCCATAAGGGATTGAAGCCACCTCACAAAATGAACAAAATCTATTATGCAAAATTCCAATTTTGGTATTATAATCATCTGTTTTTGTCAAATCTTTAAAATGATGCTTATTAATAGAATCCAAATCAAAGTGATATTTTTCTTTATTATTAGTCAACATACTATTATTATATAAAAAGTTAAGAATATTATTCAATATACTATATGGTATATTAAACCCATACATATCAAAAAAATGTTGGGAAATTTCCTGTGTCGATGCATTTTGAATCTGGTATGTTTTAATTAAATGTATAAAAAAAGGCATAATTGTTTGTGATGGATTTAATGGAATCCAATTTGTATTTAATATTGCATAATTTCTAAGTATTTTATTCATTCCAACTCCCCTTATTTGTATTATAGATAAATAATAACATTTTTTTACAAATTAATCAATATAAAAAAATAAACATTAATAAACAACTAAATAAGGTTTCATATCTTTACTTATTGCATTACTAATTTGAACTAACTTTATTAATACTTTAATTTTCTTATTGAATAACCCTTATTCAATAAGAAAATGGTGAAACATATAAATTTTAACAATGTTTCACCATTTGTTGAATAGTATTTTAAGATTTAAAGAGAATTAATGGACTAATTTTAGTTTTTCTTCTGGATAGACATAACCGGTAATAGGAGGCATTGAATTATAAACCTTTTCTACATCAAAAACTCCATATTTTATTCCAAGGCGATTACTAATTCCAGTAAAAGTTCCTTGAAGAAGGACGGTTGATAGTTCAAGATTTGCTACATAAATAGCAACTTTAGAACCTACCTTAATCTTTCTTAGTTCTTTACTATAAGCACTTAAAGGTATAATAATCCGACCAAAATCTTTCATTAGTGCTTGAATAATGGGAAAGATAACCGGATATCCATCTTCATCTACATAGCTCATAAATTTTAAGCTACCGATGTTTTTTAATAATCTTGCGGTCAGACCTTTGATTTTTTCAGTTTTATCTTTACTTCCTTGTATAAAGCCTTTGATCATGCTTCCAAGTAAAGCTCCTCTAATAATGCCAACCATAGAAAGCTTTTGTTTTCCGGAAAATTCTACAAGTTTCATGTAATGAACTTTTCCGATTCCAAAATAAGTATTGTAACGGAAGAGGGGAGCATTATTTA
>CALEGD010000033.1 GCA_937877075.1 uncultured Acholeplasmatales bacterium | reverse complement strand
GCGGTGCGGACGCATGGAGAATTCAGTTATACCAAACCGGTTTAAGTCTTGAGACCGGAAAAACCTATAAACTGGAATTTGATGCCAAAGCAAGTGTTGCCCGTGATATCAATATTGTCTTCGCTACCGACATCGGAGAGGCAAGTTCCGATTTGAAACGGAAAAACAGTTTTGGGCTGACAACCGAATATCAAAGGTTTGACTTCTTATTTACTTATGAACATTTAAATGATGATCCGGTGAAAATTTCCATTGAATTAGGAAATACATCTAATTATGCTGCCGGAATAGTATCTCTCGATAATATTGTTCTTTATGAAGCCGATATTGATGAAGTTATTTATAATCAAGGTTTTGATCTGATCGGATGGAGGACATATCTGGCCGATTATCTCGGAAATAATCCGGAAGGGAAATTAGTTCTTGAAGACGGTGCTTTGAAACTTGATATTTCAAAAGTCGGCGCTGTTGTTAATCCTTGGGAAATCCAGATTGTTCAAGACGCTTTGGCTCTTAGTACCGGCGGCGACAATGTCGGACATATTCAGCTTGAAGCCGGAAAGACCTATCTTTTAACATTTAAAGCTTTTGCATCCGTAACCGGTAAAGTAAATATTGCCTTTGGTTGGATGAACGGAACTCAATGGGTTTCTTATTACGGAACAGCGGCAGAAGACCAACCGGAAGTAGGGGAGGAACTTGATACCTATACGGTTGAATTTACGATTCCGGAAGATGCCGAGACAAGCAATAAATCTCTCTTTAAATTTGAAGTAGGTCATCTCTTCACCGAAAAAGAAGGAGAACAATTCTTTGTTATTGATGACGTAGTTCTGGAAATTAAGGGAGAAGACGAAACTTATACCGATACCGGAGCAATTAAGAACGGTAGTATGGAAGAAATTATCGGTTGGGAACTTTTTGTTGATCCCGAAGCTTTAGCTCAAATGGACCTGGATGAAGAAGGAAATATAGTTGTAAATGTCAGTAATCAAGGCAATAATCCTTGGGATGTTCACCTGCATAACGGTGAAAAAACCAGCCTTCCGCTAGGAGATTACAAATTTGTCATTAGGGCTTCATCAAATATCGCCAGAATAATCCGGGCAAATCTCGTCGTGCCTTCCGAAGGTTTTTGGTCAGTTCTTGAGGATACAAAGTGGGATATTGACCTTGCCGGTGAAGATAATGTAGAAACATTTGTTCTTGAATTTTCGATTGAATCCGACTTACTAGAAAAAGTAAAAATAGAAATTGATTTTGGTCCGATTGAAGAATCTACCCCCGCAATAATTACTTTCTATGATATTATTATTTACAAGGTATATTAAGGAGGAGTAATTGATGCAAAAGTTACTTTTACTTTGTAGTATATTATTTATTTCTTTGGGGCTGTTTGCCTGCGATAATAACGGTGGAGAAGAACAACTAGTAGAGCTCTCCTATGCCGATTGGGGAGATCCAGATTTTAATCAAAAGATGATTTATGCTTTTGAAGAAAAATATCCGCATATCAAAGTTACTTTACGGACTGATATCGCCGGAAGCGGTGAAGCTTTTACCGCCAATCTCATTAATACCGCTCAAGCAGGTTCCCTTCCTGATGTCTTTGCTACGGATAATGTTCCGACAGTGGTTCGTCCCGATCTGACTTTGGATGTCTCCAAGTTTTGGAATGAAGATGAGGATGCGAAACTAGTCTATCCGAATATTGCTATGACCGCAGTTTATAACGGAAAACGTTTTGCGATTCCTTCCTTCCAATTCTTTAAAGGCATTGCCTTAAACCTCGATATTTTTGAAGATGCCAATCTCCAAACCGTTGAAGGAAAGTATCGGATTGACGAAGATGGCTATCCGGTAAAAGACTGGACATATACGGAATTTGTTGAGATAGCGAAAGCAATTAAAAATCGTGACCTAAGTAATCCAAGCGAGTTTGTTCTAGGGGTTGAACCATGGTACGGAACGATGGATTTCCAACAAGTTTGGCCTACCTTGGATGATGAAAATGTTCAATATGATACTTGGGACGGAACTAAGTTTAATTATACAAATGATTCCTGGGTTAAAGCGATGACTGAAAAAGTCAAGATTCATAAACTGAATGACGGGACAATCGATGATATTACTCAAGATGAGATTTTTGATGAAGATGGAAATGTTATTCCGGGAAGAGAATTTTTAAACGATTGGAAATTACAAACCGGTTATACTGCTATGGGTATTCACGGCACTTGGAACCTGACAACCTTAATCAATATTCCGAAAGAGAATCGTGATATTAAGATGGGTTTCTGGCCTTATCCGAGCGGACCTGCCGGGTCCTTCCCGCCGGTAATCCTTCTCAAACAACTTTTCCGGAGGAAGCTTATCTTTTGGCTAAATGGATGACTTACGGACGTGACGGTTGGAATGCTCGTCTGGATATCTATGAAGATGATTACCAAGCCAGTGTTGATGACATGGAGCTTCCGGCATTACTCGACCGCTTCCCGGTTTCGGATTATGAAGACATTTGGGCCAGAATTATGCCTTATGTGGAAGATGTAGAAGGATTAACGGAAATCGTTAATAATTTGGAAAACTCCAAACCTGACCTTGACAAATGGCTTCCCGGATATAAAGATTTCTGGGCTTGGGTCGGTAATTCCGAAAATTCCTATAATTGGGAAAGTTTGCTTGCTGCCGGACCTGATTCAGTTGCAACTTATGCGGTTGAATGGAACAAAAAAGTTAATGAAATAGTTTCAGTTGAAATTGCTAAGCTTGGCGCTGATAACTAATCAATTTCAGTATCGAGAGGGTTATTTCCCTCTCGATATGCTTAATGGAGGTTCATATGAAGACAAAATGGAAACCAAAACGGATTCTGATTCTGATTATCCTTATTATTTTATTAATTCTGGTTATCAGTTCTTTTTTCAAACCTTCTTCAAATAATGAATATATAGATTTTACGGAAACAAGCGCCTACCATAAACAAACTCTTATCAGCGACCGCTATACATACATGGTTTCAAAATGGGAAGAAGAAGGAATTAAAGATGTAAAAGCGGGGGGGAAACTGATTCCAGTCGCTGATTTCCTCTTTCCAATTAATTCTACCGCTGAAATAATTGATGCCGGCGATTCCGGTTACGGAAATCTTATATCATCCTATAACGAAGATTTTCAAAAATCTACCGGTGAAGTGGTTTTGCTTGAAAGTGGTTCTGAAATCAAATTTCAAATTGAAGTTGAAGAAAGCGGATTATACCAACTTGCTTTTGATTATTATGATCTTGAAACGAGTATTCTTCCTAATGAATTCTCAATTCTGATTAACGATATATATCCTTATTTTGAAAGCCGGGCTTTGGAAATCTCCAGCAACTGGCAGTACTCCCGTCCGGATTTTGCTTTTGACCGATATGGTAATGAAATTCAACCGGCCTCGGAAAAGATTATTGGCTGGAAAAACTTACTAGTCAGCGATGCCAATAAGCTCCATCAGAATTTAAAATTCTACCTTGAGCCCGGTGATATTATTACACTTCATTGGGAATATGGAATGATTCTCCTTGGAGATTTCTATCTTCTTTCCCTTAATGAAATACCGACTTATAAAGATTATTGCTTACAGTATCCTCAAAATCTTTATCAGGGAGTCATTGAACTTCCGGCTGAAAACTTTGCTTATCGAAACGACCCTTCGGTGCGTTTACGCTCGGAACGCGATCCCTCCGCCTCTTCTTATCACTCCCAATTTTTACGTTTGAACACCATCGACGGGGCTTCATGGCGTAATGGCGGACAAAGTATTGTCTGGGAGGTGGAAGTAAATTCACCGGGATTTTACCGACTTTCTTTTAAATATCTCCAAAACATTTTAAAGGAAATGCCGGTTTTTCGGGAAATAAAAGTCAACGGGAAAGTCCCTTATCAGGACCTTATTGCCTATGGCTTTCCTTATTCTAATAATTGGGTAAATCGGACTTTAGTGGGATCTTCAGGAGAGGAACTCTTTATTTATTTAGATATGGGATTAAATACCTTGGAATTAACGAGCGTTCTTTATCCTTATCGAAACGCGATTGAGTCTATCAAAACAGTAATGAATGAAATTACCAATCTTTCACTGGAAATTAAGAAATTAACCGGTAATTCCGATGACGCTTATCGTGATTGGGATATTGATATATATATTCCCGCCGCCAAACAAAGGCTGGATGATATGGCAACTTCCTCGCGGATGATTTACCGGGATCTATCGGTCCTAACAAAGGATGAAAATCCGGCAGAACTCTCAAATCTTCTTTCCGCCGCTTCTCTTTTAGAAGACCTTGCGAAGGATGTGAATTTGTTGCCGAGCCGGTTATTAAAACTATCGGACGGTGATTCTTCGGCTTCTCAATTATTAGGAGACCAGATGCAAAGATTGATGAATACAGGAATGGAACTTCAAGGTTTAATCTTACACGGAGAAACGAAATTGCCACGTCCGCGAGCTAATTTCTTTGTCAGAATCTGGGAAGGTCTAAAACAACTTGTCCTTTCTTTTACCAATAATCCCTATCAAGCCAAAAAGGCCAAAGAAGGAGAGTTGGTTGTATGGGTTAATCATTCCCGGCAATATATTGAAATCATGCAGGTTTTGATTGACAGTGAATATCAAGGCCCCCTTAAGGTAACTCTCTCGCAAATGCCGGATGAAAATAAATTGATACTGGCTAATGCAACCGGTCGGTCACCCGATGTCGCTATCGGAGTCAATCACTGGATTCCTCATGAATTTGCAGTTCGGGGAGCAGCTCTTAATTTACGACAGTTTCAGGGATATGAGGAGATGGTTTCATTGTTTTCCAAAGGAATGATGATACCCTATGCCTTTGAGGAAGGTGTTTTTGGTCTTCCGGAAACTCAAAACTTTTGGGTTACTTTCTATCGCAAAGATATCTTGACCAATATTGGCATCAATGGAATACCCGAGACTTGGGACGAAATTATCGCCATACTTCCCCAACTTCAACGTTATGGAATGAATTACTTTCTTCCGATTTCGATGTTCGACGGATTGAGGCCTTTTGTCGTGACCCTACCCTTTATTTACCAATTTGGTGGGACCCTCTTTACTCCCGACGGAATGCAAACAATTATCAATTCCGATCAAAGTTTAAAAGGGATGGAATTGATGAGTGAGTTTTTTACACTCTATAATGCTCCGAAAAGGGTACCTAATTTTTATAACCATTTCCGTTACGGAACCTTACCGATCGGCATTTCTGATTTGAGTACTTACTTACTTTTAGAAAATGCTTCCGTGGAATTAAACGGTTTATGGGACATCGC
>CALEGD010000032.1 GCA_937877075.1 uncultured Acholeplasmatales bacterium | reverse complement strand
GGATCCAAGCCCCTCCCTCTCCTGTATGATGGGCCTGAAGAAGAAGGAAAAGACATCTCGGTTCTTCTTAGTGATTTTGAATTGGATATGAGTCCCAAGAGTGGCGATATCAGCAATTATGTAAATAGTTATCAGCAGGATCTTGCAAAAATAGGATATTTCAATTGGGTTTTTAAGAATTATCTTTGGTGGATAGGCTTAATCACACTTATTGCAACCGGACTAATTACCTTTTCTTTTTATGGAGTTTATCTAGCGGAAGAGCAGGAAACAAAAAAGAAAATCAGAAAAAAAAGAGTGAGAAGATAAGGCTGCGTATGCAGTCTTATTTTTGTGGTATAATATGGGAAGTTAAAGAAGCGTGTTGATAATTTTCAATTAAGCAAAAATGAAAAATAATCGCTAAAAAATGCGATAATTTCTATTTTTTTGGAAATGAAAACGATTAAACTCTTAATATATTTATTTTTATAAAACAATGTGCTATAATTAGAAAGAATTTAGGAGGTAAATATGGCAGAACACAAGTATGTTTATATGTTTACAGAAACCGATGAAACGATGAAAAACCTTGTCGGTGGCAAAGGCGCCAATTTAGGACAAATGACCAAATTAGGTCTGCCGATCCCCCAAGGATTTACAGTTACGACTGAGGCCTGTACATATTACTACAAAAACAATCAAAAATTATCCGATGATATTATGAAGCAAATTCAAAGTTCGTTGGAAAAACTTGAAGATATCACTGGTAAAAAATTCGGTGATCCAAAGAACCCACTACTGGTGTCAGTAAGAAGTGGTGCTAGAGTCTCCATGCCGGGTATGATGGACACTATTCTTAACTTGGGACTCAACGAGGAAGTTGTGGCCGGTCTTGCGGAAGCAACCGGAAATCCAAGTTTTGCCTACGATTCATATCGTCGTTTTATTCAAATGTATTCAGATGTTGTTATGGGACTCGCAAAGAGCCGTTTTGAAGAAATTATCGACGAAATGAAAAAAGAACGCAATATTGAATACGATACTGAATTTACAACGGAAGATTTAAAAGAAATGATTACCAATTTTAAGGCTTTCTATAAGAAAGAATTAAACAGTGAATTTCCTTTTGAACCTAAAGAACAATTAATCGGTGCAATTAATGCCGTCTTTGAATCTTGGGAAAACCCACGTGCAAACTACTATCGTAAGATGCATAATATTCCATCCGATTGGGGAACAGCCGTAAACGTACAATCAATGGTTTATGGGAATATGGGTAATACTTCCGGAACCGGAGTTGCCTTTACAAGAAATCCTGCAACCGGTGAGAAAAAGATTTACGGAGAATATTTAATTAACGCTCAGGGCGAGGATGTTGTTGCCGGAGTCAGAACACCTCAACAGATTTCCGCATTGGAAAATGAAATGCCTGAAATTTATCAGGAATTTATGTCACTTGCAAATAAATTAGAAAATCACTTCCGTGATATGCAAGATATCGAATTCACTATTGAAAATGGGAAACTCTATCTCTTGCAAACCCGGAGCGGTAAAAGAACTGCCCAAGCAGCATTAAGAATTGCCGTTGAATTGGTAGAAGAAGGAATGCTTTCTAAGGAAAGAGCATTATTGCTTGTTCAACCTGAACAACTTGATGACCTTCTCCATCCTCAATTCGATGTTGCTGCTTTGAAAAAAGCTCAACCGATTGGAGCTGGTTTACCGGCATCACCCGGAGCCGCTTGCGGACAAGTTGCTTTCAATGTTGAACAAGTTGTTAAAATGCGTAAAGAAGGAAAACAAGTTGTTTTAGTCAGATTAGAAACTTCACCTGAAGATATCGAAGGTATGCATGTTTCCGAAGGATTCTTAACAGCTAGAGGCGGAATGACTTCTCATGCGGCCGTTGTAGCTCGGGGAATGGGTAAATGTTGCGTATCAGGCGTTAAGGAAATGGAGATTTCTGAAGAAAAAGGATATTTCAAATTGGGTGGAAAAACCCTGAATCTAGGAGATTGGATCTCATTAGATGGGACAACCGGTAATGTCTATGCTGAGCAGATTCCTACAGTTCCGGCAACTATCAGCGGAGATTTTGAAACTTTTATGAGTTGGTGTGATGAATTCCGCAGATTAAAAATCCGGACAAATGCAGATACTCCAAAAGATGCAAAACAAGCAAGAGAGTTTGGTGCTGAAGGAATCGGACTCTGCCGTACCGAACATATGTTCTTTGATTCTACAAGAATCAAAGCGATGAGAGAAATGATTCTTGCGGACAATACCGAACAAAGAACGGCTGCATTGGAAAAACTTCTTCCGATGCAAAGAGGCGACTTTGAAGCCTTATTTGAAGCTATGGGTAATTTTCCTGTTACCGTTCGTTACCTTGATCCGCCGCTACATGAATTCCTCCCTACCGCTCCTGAGGCAATTAAGGAATTAGCGGAAGAGATGGGTGTTAGCGTTGAAAAGTTAAATACTAAGATCGCTGAACTGCATGAAACTAACCCAATGATGGGACATCGTGGTTGCCGCTTGGCAGTTTCTTATCCTGAACTTGCGGAAATGCAGACCAAGGCTGTGATCGAAGCTTATATTAATGTTAAGAAACGCAATCCTGAATATACCGCCGTACCGGAAATTATGATTCCGTTGATCGGAGACGAAAAAGAACTAAAATATGTTAAGGAAGTCGTGGTTAATACTGCAGACAAGATTCTTAAGGAAAGCAATATGAATGTCGATTATCATGTTGGGACTATGATTGAAATTCCAAGAGCGGCAGTTAGAGCCGATCATATAGCAAAAGAAGCAGACTTCTTTAGTTTTGGAACCAATGACTTAACTCAGATGACATTTGGCTTCAGCCGCGATGACGCCGGAAAATTCTTGAGTGATTATTATTCAAAACGCGTGTTTGAATCTGATCCGTTTGCAAGAATTGACCAAAATGGTGTTGGTGTCCTTGTTGAAATGGCAGTTGAAAAAGGCCGTTCCGTAAAGAGCAATTTGAAACTTGGTGTTTGTGGAGAACACGGAGGAGAACCTTCTTCTATCGAATTCTTTAATAGAATCGGACTTGATTATGTTTCCTGTTCACCATATCGTGTACCGATTGCTCGTCTTGCAGCAGCTCAAGCCGTTGTGAAAGCAAAGAAATAAAAAAATTTCCATGCCGTAAGGTATGGATTTTTTTGTTTTACTATAATAATTCAGTAATGGGTTATTGTAAATTACAATAAAATAAGGTTAGCATATGATATATTGAGTTAAACGGCTCAGAAGGAGGGGATTTATATAGATTTTTTTGATGATCACGAGTGCGATTTTTGTCGTCATCGAAGAGGTCAGGGTGAAAGAGGCCCCAGAGGATTCCCGGGACCACCGGGCCCCCCGGGATCGAGAGGGCCGGCCGGACCACCAGGTTCTATAGGCCAACAAGGTCCACAAGGTGAAGCCGGACCGCAAGGCCCTCCAGGACCTCAGGGACCGCCAGGAGAGTCGGGAGCCGGAGCAATAATTCCTTTTTCCTCAGGGAATGACATAATAATCGGTACTAGGGGCGGGGGTGTTCCCGGATTTCCAGCATTTGTTGGTTTTGGAGGTTCGGCCGTTTCACAGAATTTTTTGAATAATCCAATAAATTTGTCCGATGAAAACTCGAACTTCGCTTTTATTGTGCCAAGGGCAGGAAAGATTACCGCCTTTTCAGTTTTATTTAGCACATCCACACCGCATAATTTCGTAAATACTACTGTTACGGTTTCTGCGCAATTATATCGTGGCAGTGTCGGAAATAATGTTTTTTCACCTTTTCCAACTGCGATTCTACAATTGCAGCCGAATTATTCGGGAATGGTGCCGGTAGGAAGTATCGTTTCAGCTTCTGCAAATAATCTTAACATTGATTTATTACCAAATGACAGACTGCTTTTAGTAATGTTTGTGAACGCGGTCGGTCAGATACCGGTCATAAACTTGCGAGGTTTTGTCAGTGGGGGTATAAACATTCAATAAAACAAAAAGCTATACAATTTCATTTAAATAGCCTTTTGAGATAAGAAAAGCTAAGAGATAAATAAAATAAAATCTTAGCTTTTTAAATTTTAATATTCACAATTTTTTGGAGTGCGTGGGAAGGGGATGACATCACGGATATTTTCAAGTCCTGTAACATACATGATTAAACGCTCGAATCCGAGACCGAAACCAGCATGTTTTGTACCCCCATACCTACGCAAATCAAGATACCATTGCATTTCTTCAGTCGGAACTTTCATCTCTTCCATGCGTTTAATTAACTTATCTAATCTTTCTTCACGTTGACTTCCACCTACCAGTTCACCGGAACCAGGCACTAAAAGGTCTACAGCAGCAACTGTTTCACCATCGTCATTTAGACGCATATAAAAAGCTTTAATATCTTTTGGCCAGTTTACAACGAAAACAGGGGATTTAAAATGAATATCTGTGAGATACTTTTCATGTTCGGTTGCAAGATCGTCGCCAAACTTTATTCTGTTTTCGAATTTATAATTCGAATCTTGAAGTATTTCTATAGCATTACGATATTCGCAAACCAAAATTTTTGAGTTTACAAGTTCTTCTAGTTGTTTAATTTTGCCGGGATAAACGAATTTGTCGAAAAACTCAAGCTCTTCTTTTGCGTTTTCCAAAATATAGCTGATGACATATTTAATCATATCTTCAACCAAATTCATATCGTCTTCTAGATCTGCAAAAGCCATTTCAGGTTCAATCATCCAGAATTCGGAAGCATGGCGAGGAGTATTCGAGTTTTCAGCTCTGAAGGTTGGGCCAAAAGTGTAGACGTTTTTAAAAGCCATTGCGTAGATTTCAGCTTCTAATTGTCCGGAGACGGTCAAATTAGTGGATTTACCGAAAAAATCTTTTGAATAATCAATTTTACCTTCCTTATCTTTAGGCAGTTTTTCAAGGTCCAGGGTTGTTACTCTAAACATTTCCCCCGCTCCTTCCGCATCACTCGCAGTGATAATGGGAGTATGAACATAGATAAAATCTCTTTTTATAAAGAAATCATGTATTGCATAGGCCAAAAGACTTCTTACTCTAAAGGTTGCATTAAAAAGATTTGTTCTTGGACGCAGATGGGCTACTTCTCGAAGAAATTCCCGGGAATGCTTCTTAGGTTGGATTGGGAATGTTTCTGGGGAATCTCCTTCAAGGAGGACTTCTGTTGCTTTAATTTCATAGAGTTGCCTTGCCTTAGGTGTAAGGACAAGTCTTCCGCTCACAGTGAGACTGCAGCCAACGCCTAATTTAGAAACCTCTTCAAAATTAAGAAGAGATTTGTCATAAACAATCTGAATATTTGAGAGGGTAGAACCATCATTGAGGTTTATGAACCCAAATTCTTTTTGGTTACGATTGGTTTTGATCCATCCCTGTATAGTAACCTGTTTTTCTGAAAGATTTTTAAAATCTTTGCTAAGTTGCTTTAAGCTAATTTTCATTTTTACCTCCTATAAAAAAAGTCCTTAAGAAAAGTTCTTAAGGACGAAAATTCTCCGCGGTACCACCTTATTTCAACAAAATGTTGCGCTTATGCTGTTAACGCCAGCTTACGGTTAGTTCTACTCAATTCTTCTAACAGCTCCAAGTGTTCTTTCTTTAAATATTAGACCGGGTTTCCACTGTCTCCGGCTCACTGTGGCTAAGGGATTTAAATACTTTTCTTTTCTTTGCCTATAAGTTTATTTTATGAGGATATCATAACATAATACCCTAATTATGTCAATTTATTTTTGCTTCTAGTTCAAGTTTTCTTTGGGTTAGATTTACAACTGCGTCAAAAATGAAATAGAAGATGACGGTACTTAAAACATTAAAGAAAAGATGAGAATATGCAACGGTCAATTTTTTGTTCAATGTAATTCTTTCAAGGTAACGGAAAAGTCCGGCAAACGGATCAAGCAGGGCGAGAAAGACTATGCCTCCGACCAAATTAAAAATGATATTAACATAAAGAGCGGCCTTTGCTTCTTTAGTTGAGGAAACCGCAACGATTAAACTTGCTATTGTCGTGCCAATATTGGCTCCGAGCATAATGCTGATGGCTGCTTTTAATGGAATTGAACCGATGGCATAGAGATTTTGAGCAAATCCAATTGTGACACTTGAAGATTGAATCAAAGCGCTGATGATTGTTCCACCGATGAAACTGTTAATAGGATTATCGGAAAGTATAAGCATGATATTTAAAAAATATGTAGAGTCGGAGATGAAGTTTAAACCTTGATTCATAATATCAATACCTAGGAATATCAAACCAAAACCAATAATTATACTACCGACATTAGATAGTTTTCGGTTTTTAAATAATAATAAAATATAGCCGGCAATGATAAATATAAGACTATATCTTTCGATTTGTAATGTGAAAACAAAAGCAGTTGTTGTGGTTCCAATATTCGAACCAATCATTACCATCAGTCCTTCTGACAGACTGAGAAGGTTAGCACAGATAAGGGCAACAACAATTGCTGTGACCCCCGAGGAGGATTGAATGAGTGTAGTTGCGAGGATCCCGGTAAGAAGGGCTCTAATTTTGCTTCCGGTCGCTCTATTTAATAAACGCCTAAGCTTCTCATTGTTGAGCTTAATCAAAGAATCACGCATTAAATTCAAACCAAAGAGAAATAAAGTTAATCCTCCAACAACGAAAAGCACATGATAAATAATCTCCCCTCCCTTCTACTACATAATTATGAAAAAATATTAAAATTATTAAAAAGAAAACAGCGAAAATCGCTGTTTAATCTAAATAGGTTTTACCTTTGGTTATTTCTTTACTCATATAATGGGGGTCAATAATGTTACTCGCAATATTATCACAGTGGTCGCTGATCCTTTCAAGGTTAGAAAGAATGTCGGCAAAGAAAACATCATTTGCATTTACAATGCCGCTACCGATGGTAGCTAATTGTTCACGCCGGTATTTTCTTTCTAATTTATCGATCTCGGACTCAGCCAAAACAACTTTCTTTGCAATCGAGAGATTTCCAGTTTCGAAACATAAGATAGCATCACTAATCTGGGTAATTATTCGATCCAGAAAATGATTGATATTTTCTGTAAAATCAGGAAGATTTTCAACATTCATTTCATAGCGACTTTTAAAGAACTCAACAATATTAACAGAGTGGTCAGCTATTCTTTCGAAATCACCGAGCGTATCCATTAACACCGCTTGGGTAATGACGCCTTTTTCCGATAGGTTCTCGGAACGAAGTTTCAATAGATAATCATGGATTTTATGATCATAATAATCAACTTTTTCTTCTAAATCTAGGCATTGGTCAAAATGTTTTTCATCATTATCATTAAAGTAAGTTTTTGCGGAAATAGCCATTTGCAGAGAAAAGTTTCCCATCTCTATAACCCCCTTTTTAGCACTTTCTAAAGCAAGCACGGGGGATGAAACTAATAAATCCTCATTTAACTTATCAACAAGGTCGGTAAAGATGTCAGTTTTTAACGGCAGAATCATTTGAATGAACTTAATAAAGTATTTACTGATTAATACAACTATTATTGTTGTAATTGTATTAAAAAAGATGTGCGCAAAAGCGATTGTTAATTTATTGTTAATTCCTAAGAATCTACTCTCGGTCCAAGAGAATAGGGAAGTATAAGCACTTAAGAATATTAAGAAAGCAACAGTTCCGAATATATTGAAAAACAGGTGAAACAAAGCTGCTTGTTTTGCTTCTCTTGTGGCACTGATAGATGAAAGCAGAGCGGTAACAGTAGTTCCAATATTACAACCAAGCAATACCGGAAGCGCTGCTTTTAAACTGATTGCACCGGTGGAAAATATTTGTTGGAGAACACCGATAGAAGCACTTGATGATTGAGTTAAGCTTGTCAGTCCAGTTCCGACTAAAACCCCGAGTAAGGGATATCTGGACATTGAGGTCATAACTTCTTCAAACCAAGACATACCCGAGATTGGTTCTAATCCCAAACCCATAAGTTCAAGTCCAACAAAAAGTGCAGCAAAGCCAAAAATTGTTTTTCCTAATTCATTAATCCTCTTTCTTTCAAAGAAAAGTAAAATAATCACTCCGATGGCTAGAATTATGAAAGAATATTTTGAAATATTCAAACCGATTAAAAAGGCCGTAATAGTAGTTCCGATATTAGCCCCCATCATAACGCCAATACCTTGTTTAAAACTCATTAAGCCGGCCGAGATTAAACCGATAACAATAACAGTTGTTGCGGATGAGGATTGAATGATACAGGTAACGATCGTTCCTGTTAAGATTCCTTTAAATAGAGTCCCCGTTGCCTTGGCAATCAAAGATTTGAGTTTGTTTCCGGCAAGTTGTTTTAAAGAATCGCTCATTAGGGTTATTCCGTATAGAAATAGTCCCAAACCGCCTAATACAATTGATATGATAGAAAAAGTATTATCTGGTACAAAAATCGAAAAAAAGTAATGCATAAAAAACTCCTTGATATATATTTTATCAAAAAACAACAAATCTATTATATAATAAAAAAAGCAGTATGTGAAAAATAAAATGTTTTCATTTACAAATTTTAAAGTTTTTTGATTTTGATTTTTTTTAATAAAGAATATAACAGCTTATTTTATAATCTTATATCATTTTAAACTATTCTTTGGTATAATAAAAAAAACTTAAATAAATCTAAATTTATTTCGGTTTTATTTTTTTAAGAATTAAAATTTACTTTCTGGGAATATTTAATTTTGATTCTAAAGAAAGGAAAAAAATAGTTAAAAAAAACAAAAATTTATGTTATAATTGGATTAACAGAGGAGATGGTGTAGATTGGCTTATAAAGCACTTTACAGAACATACAGACCTCAGAGATTTTCTGAAGTCATAGGACAAGACCATATTGTCCGCACATTACAGAATTCCTTAACAAACGGCAAAATATCCCATGCTTATCTTTTTAGCGGACCTAGGGGAACGGGAAAGACTTCGGTCGCCCGTATTTTTGCGAAAGCCTTGAATTGCACTGATCCGGAACAAAATGAACCTTGTGGAGAATGTATTTCTTGTCGTGAAATTTCAGAAAGCAATAGTCCCGATGTTGTGGAGATCGATGCCGCCAGTAATAACGGCGTTGATGAAATTCGAGATATTCGTGATAAAGTAAAGTTTCTTCCGACTGGCTCTAAGTATAAAGTCTATATAATAGATGAAGTTCATATGTTAAGTCAAGGTGCTTTTAATGCTTTATTGAAAACATTGGAGGAACCCCCGAAACATGTGATTTTCATCCTAGCGACCACCGAACCTCACAAGGTTTTGCCGACAATTATTTCTCGTTGTCAAAGATTTGATTTTAAAGCCTTAAGCGTTAAAGAAATTGCTGATTTAATCGACAGAGTCGGTAAAGAAGAAGACTTTAAGATTTCCGAGGAAGCAATTATCGCAATTGCTGAAGGGGCGGAAGGCGGAATGCGAGACGCTCTTAGTTACCTCGATCAGGCGGCTTCCTTTACTGATGATGAAATTACTATAGATGACGTTAATAGTGTTACCGGAAACTTGAATTATGATAAAATTATTGAATTGGCTATTTATTTTGAAGACAAGAATATTAATCAAGCTTTGAAAACTATCAGTGACTTGATTATTATGGGCAAGGAAGTAAATAAAGTCGTCAGCGGTCTTCTCCAATTCTACAGAGATGTTCTTTTATATAAGAATATCGATACTTCAATGTTCTCTAAATATATTTATGAAAAAGCAGAGTTTAAAGAATTGTCCCAGCGAATAGATGCTAAGAAAATTTTTTATTATGTTGATGTTTTGAGTGATGTACAGATAAAAATTAGAACATCTTCCACTCCGGGAATTTACCTAGACGTTGCTGTTATCAAGATGATTAATGAAATAGAAGATTCTGACCTTCTAGGGAGAATTAAAGTTTTAGAAGAAAAAATAATTAGTCTTCAAGGTTATGATATTGCTTCAGGTGATGGACAGAAAGCGAATATTCTTGAAAGTAAAATAACTAAGATTGTTAGTGAACTCAACCGTTTTGATATTCCAAATCTTATTGAACGCATGAATAATTTAGAGAATAATCTGTCCGCTGAAAAACAAAAAGAAAACCTTGCTTCCTTGAGAGCAGATATTGAAACTCTAAAAGAAAAAGGAAGTTCTAAAGATGAACCGAAAAATGCGGAAGTTATTAATAAGGAAATAAACCGAAAAGGGTTAGAGGAAGAATACTCCTTGCTTGAGGAGAAAATTACCGAACTTGAAGATAGAATAAATCAACTTGGGAAATCATCAAAACTTCAATCTACTAGGAAAATCAATCGAAAAAGAGTTAACGATGGGCAGCTTGTCTTCTACAATGACGAAGTAATCCCCTATAATGAGTTGAATAAAATTGAAGAAGAAGTTGTTCGCGGAACGGAAGATTCCGAGGAAATAATCGTTGAAGAAGAGAAAGATAGCGAGAAGGAAATCGGGTTAATAAAACTTAGCGATTTTGAAGAAAAGGAAGAAGTTATTAAACCTCAACCAGCAAAAGCAGTCAATTTAACAACGACAGCAAACGAGGAAATTCGTGACAACGAGAAATCACAATTGGTTAGGCGACTTAATCCAATCCCTGATGCTATTGATGAACGGCCAATTATTCCGGAAAAGTCGACTACGCAGACTATAGAGGAGTCAGAACCAGAAATTGAACCAGGTATAGATCCCTTGGTTGGAATTTATGATGAAGAATTTAATAGTTTTAGTGTATCGGTTTTAGAGAGAATTTTACATTCTTCAAGAAACACACAGGCCCGCGAGGATAAGGTACGAATCATTAACCTCTGGAAGAACCTGACTAGGAATTGTTCCCCAGAAACACTTCGAGTCGCTCAATTGCTTCAAGACGGTCAAATTGTTGCGGTGGGGGAAAAAGAGTTTGTCTTAGTTTATTCCAGCACGCCCCTTTGTAATCAAGTAATGAAAACAAAATTTAAACGCCAATCATTACAACTTCTCTATGAGGTTTTAGAAGATGTTTATAATTATATGGCAATTCCCGATCGAATATGGATTGAAAAAAGAACGGAATATATCAATCAATATAATATCGGAATAAAATATCCGAAGCTCACTCCGCTTAATGAGCCGGGGTTGAATATTGAAAATGAATCTGATGAAATATCCCCTCAGGACCGGCTGGTAAACGAAGCCATCAGTTTTCTGGGTGAGGATATTGTAAAAATAGAATAGGAGACTAATTTTATGAATCAATCTTTACTTAGAAAAGTTAAGAAAATGCAGGAAGACATGGTGGCGGCTCAAGAAGAAATTGAAGCCACAAGTTTCTATGCTTCCAGTGGCGGAGTCGTTGATGTTGAGGTTAAAGGAACCAAAGAATTAGTAAAAGTTAATATCGACGAAGGCTTTGAGATCGAATCCAAAGAGGATTTGGAAATGCTCGGAGATATGATCGTTGCTGCCTGCAATCAAACTTATAAAGAAATCGAAAAAACCACTAAGGAAAAAATGGGCCAATACCAAGATATGCTATCTGGCTTTGGCGGTTTGTTCTAATATGAAATATCCGAAAGCTTTAGAGAAATTAATCGAAAGTTTTCAAATATATCCGGGAATCGGTCCGAAGACGGCAGAAAGGCTTGCTTTCTTCACCTTTCTTAAAATGAAAGATGAAGATGTAATAAGTTTCAGCAAAAATCTTCTTCGGTTGAAGAACGAACTAAAATATTGTTCAGAATGCGGTGTTCTAACCGATGAAGATAAATGCGAGATTTGTTCTGATTCGTCCCGGGAACGAAGACTAATTATTGTGGAGGGGACAAAGGATGTAAATGTCTTTGAAAAGACCGGTCAATTCTTTGGGAGGTATCATGTCTTAAACGGCTTGATTTCTCCTTTGAATGGAGTTGGTCCGGAAGATATTAATCTTCAGAGTTTATTGAAGCGGGTAGAAAACGAGAAAATTGAGGAAATAATCGTTGCTACAAGCGCAACCATTGAAGGAGAAATGACCGCCCTCTACATTAAAAATCTGCTTGAAAATCGCAGTATAAAGGTCTCAAGGATCGGCTATGGCCTTCCTGCTGGTGGCGATATTGAATATGCAGATGAAATTACTTTAATAAAAGCACTTGAAGGTCGAAAAGAAATGTAGTATAATTACGTTAGAAAGGGAGAAACTATGGAAAAAATATATGAAATATTAGCCAAAGCAGATCAAATTGCCGGGAAATTACTAGAACCAATAATTAATAAACTTATCCAATTCTTTTCCTCCGGAGAATATACTGCAATAGCCGCTATCGGTTTGTTTCTGGCTTTGATAATTCTGGTCGGCCTGATAACATGGATACGGAAAGCCCCCAAATTATTCTTTTTCTTATTATTAGTATTTAGCGCTGTAGTCGCTGCGTCTTTATTGATAAAAGGTTCTTGATTATGCCTAATCTTCTTTTAAGAGAAAAGTTGATTATAAGCATATAAGACAGAAAAAAATAACTAATCTCAAGAAGAGAGCTATGTGTTAATAGACTCTCTTTTTTTAAATTTTGACCTATTTTAACAATTTTAACTATTTATTTACTAAAATTGATAAATATGGTATAATAAATTGATAAAAATATGATGTAAGGAGTCCAAAATGGAGAAAAAAAAGGAAGAATTTTTCAAAGGTGATGGTGAAGTTCAAAAAACAGTTCATCAAAGCATTGAAGTCCGCTTACAAAATCTGACCAAGGAATTTACAGATAAGTTCGGAAAGATCACAGTAGCGGTGAATGATTTTTCGGTGGTGATTCCTGCAGGTAAACTCATCGGTTTGCTCGGCCCTTCGGGATGCGGAAAATCAACAACGCTATACCTGATTGCCGGTTTATTAAAGCCGACAGCAGGCAGCATTTATTTCGGCGACGAGGATGTAACAAACATGCCTCCGGAAAAAAGAGGAATCGGTTTGGTGTTCCAAAACTATGCCCTTTATCCTCATATGACAGTAAGACAAAACATTATGTTTCCGCTCGAAAACATAAAAATGCCGAAACTTGAAGCTTTGGCACTTGCTCAAGAAATGGCCGAACTTGTTCATATTGGCGACTTAATGGACAGAAAGCCAAACCAACTTTCCGGCGGGCAACAACAGCGTGTTGCAATTGCCAGGGCCTTGGTTAAAAAACCGCGGGTTCTGCTTTTGGACGAACCGCTATCGAACTTAGATGCAAGACTAAGATTACAAACAAGGGAAGAGATTCGCAGAATTCAAAGAGAAACTGGAATTACGACAATCTTTGTAACCCATGACCAGGAAGAGGCAATGAGTATATCTGATGAAATAGTGGTTATGAATCTTGGACTCAAGCAACAAATGGACAGACCGCAATCTGTTTATGAGGAGCCGATCAATATGTTTGTTGCGAAATTCTTGGGGAATCCTCCGATTAACATATTTGAAGCAAATTTAAAAGGCGGTCAATTGGTTATGAAAGACGGTGAAGTCGTTGCCCGTGGCTTTACACAAGAGGATCAAGAAGTATTTGTGGGGCTCCGACCTGAATATTTGAGGGTATCCGAAAAAGGCGAAATCACTGCTAAAATAGATTTGGTTGAACATATCGGCAGAGACACAATGATTCTTTGTATCATCGAGGGCTATGATCACTTGATTAGAGCTATTGTTCCGAACGATAGACAATTTCATGTCGGTGAAACCGTTAAGTTTAACTGTTCTAAACTCTTTGTTTTTAATGGCGAAAACGGGGAGAGATATAGATAATGTTAGAATACAAGAAAGACGGGTGGAAAGCCGCGATATGTTTGGCTCCGACTCTGTTATTTATGTCCGTGTTCACTTTTTGGCCGATCATCAACTCATTTATAATGGCGTTTTTAAATAATTATTATTTTGCTATTAACAATGCTGATTTTTATAATGAGATGATGGGAGTTTCCCAATCGTATGGTTATATGATGGGAGGGCGGTTTACCGGAATCGGTATTGAAAACTTTTTACAACTCTTCCGCGATGCCGATTTCTTGTTGGCACTGAGAAATACGGTCTTTATTGTTTTTGTATCGGTGCCGATTACGGTTATTATTGCTTTGTTGATATCGGTGGCTTTAAACGGAATTAAAAAATTTAGAGGTTTCTTTCAAACAGTTTTCTTTCTTCCCTATGTTACAAATACAATAGCCTTAGGTTTAGTTTTTAACTCCTTATTCCATGTTGACTATGGATTAATAAATAAATTATTCAATATGGTCGGGACTTCT
>CALEGD010000031.1 GCA_937877075.1 uncultured Acholeplasmatales bacterium | reverse complement strand
GCGAAAATCAAAATTGAAGAGATCTGATCGGCAGATGCAGTGAAAATTAAATCCTCATTCTCTTTAAAGGTTACATCAAATTCCTTACTGTCATTCAGTTTAATTAAAAACACTTTCCCTGCTGTTCCACGTAAAACCAGAGTAATGGTATTATATCCAGCTAAGTCATCGCTGAACTCTTTCTTTATAAATGACCATTCATGACCGGCTTTCTTATCATAACTGACGATTAGTCCATCTTCAGTTTCTTCAAAAGTATAGACATCACCATCATTATCAAGCCAATCGGAATTAACATCAGCATCAGCTTTAGGTCCTTCCGGTCTCACATAGCTTAAAATAGTACTGACTATTGTAAAGGAGCCCTCTGCCGGAGCAGTGCCGCCTTCACCGAAGATAACATAAGTAGTGATTTTATCAGAAGTTACAGTATAAGTAATATCTTTACCTTCCTCAAAAACAAAAGTTTTTTCTAAAGGAGAACCTTGATTGTTAGGTTTAAGGGTAATAGATTTACCATCAGTACCTCTGATTACAAGAGTAATCGTGTTAAATCTTGAATACTCATCGCCAAAGTCTTGTTTTAAACTAGACCATTCATTTCCTTCGGCCTTATTATAAGTAACAACCATTCCGTCTTCAGTATCTTCAAATGTATAGACCTCGTCCCCACCGTCAACCCAATCGGAATTGACCTCAGCAAGATCGGCCATGAATGTTAAAGAATGAATAGTGAAACTTCCAGAAACATCAATCTCTCCCGGAGCGGCAAAGACAAGTATTTCGTTGACTGCTTTTAAAGAAGATACAGGAAGCCCGGAGATGATAATATCGACAGTTTGTTTAGTTCCGTCAAATTCAATCTCTTTTTCGATTTGTTGAGATCCGCCTGCAATCTTAAACATTACTTTCTTTCCGACTTCGCCGGTAATTTCTATGACGAATTTTCCGAAACCACTGATATTTCCGTCAATTAATGATTTTGCGGAAGCCCAAGAATTACCGCCTTTTTCATATTCAATGATTGTTTCATCTTCTTTATTAGTAATTGTATAGACTTTATCGCCTGAATCATACCAGTTAATCATAGAGAAGGTCTCATCGGTTCCGTTATAAACATTCTTAATCATACCAGTATCGAACTCTTCGGTCATAAAAGCTTCAATAATATCAAAATAACCGCTTCCGGAAGACTTTCCTGCATAACCAAAAATAAAGATTGCAGTTATACTGTTTTTCTCCTCATCGGTCATTGAAGAAATATCAACCGCTACATATTCCTCTTCTCCAGATAATGTGACCTTAGTTTCAACACCATTAGCGGCTTTTAGAACCAAAGGTTGCCCGGCGGTTCCCTTAATCTTCGCAACAACATAATTAAATTTTGAAAATTCCCCTTTAACTAAGGCTTGAATACAAGCCCATTCAGGAGACCCACTAGGCTTTTCAACCGTTACTTTGGTAACCGTTCCTTCTACAGCAAAACTATATACTTCTTCATCTGGGTTAAATCTTTCCCATTTAGAATTAAAATTGAAATTTTCATCTGTGCCGTCATATTCATTTACATTATCCGGTATATTATCAAAATCAGTATCAATAATGTAATTATCGGCATTAGTATTATAAAACATCAATTTTGATACTTCTACATTACCGGTTGAACTTTCTTTACCGGGAGCTCCGATAATTCTAATTTTTGTAACTTTCTTTAAGAATTCTCCGTCATTAATTAAGTTCCATTCATAGGATCCTGCATTACTTGCTACATTTAGCCGCACAAGTTTCTTTTCACTTCCGGCAATAAGTTCTACCTGAATCGCACCTAACCCCTTAACTGTAATAACCAATTTCTTCATTCCTGAAAGATCTTCTTTAATTTCTGCGCTTTCCAGATAAGCATCGGCTTGAGTACCTTTGCTATAAGTGAAATCAAGCTTTTCAGCAGTATTTGTGGTTAAGGTATAAACCTCACCATCCTCGGTCCAATTTCCCAAAGCATTAAATTCAGTCAATTCTGGTTCAATTGGATCTTTATCACAACCAACCAAAGCAATTGAAATTAAAGCCAAAATCAATAATAAAAATTTGTGTTTCATTCTCTCCTCCTAAAAATTGAAACGTTTAAATTTTGTTTTCGATTTATTATATCATAGGTCTTTTTCTAATGCAAGCGTTTTATCTTATAAATTAAAAAAATTAGGGATTACCCCTAACTTCATATTATTTTTTGAAAAACTTATGTATACTATTGCTTTTAGTTATCACATTTTCAAACATCAAGCTTTTGTAAGGCCTTCAATCTTGATATTATGTTCAGTTGACCCTGTTATAAAATCAAAGTCATATTGATGATATTCACTATCAAAAGAAGTCAGATCAAGTAAAGTATTATTATAAAAAACCTTGAGATTCTCGCTACTAATATTTGGTTTTAATACAATAGTCAATCTATAATTCTCGTTATTGACCAATCTTGTAACGCCATCATTATCGGTCGTTACCGTACCTACATGAAGATAAAACTCTCCTAATTCATTACCGTCATTATCAAATAAAATACCACTTGAATCTGTTTCCGTTGCTGTAATGTTATGACCGTAATCAAAACTCAAAACTGCTTGATCAGGTTCATCACTATTACATCCATAAAGATAAAAAGATAAGACTACACCAAACAAAATTAAAAATACTTTCTTCATTATTTCCTCCATGATGTTTTTTATTTTTTATTTATTGTGGTTTAAAAAAATCTATTAATCATGTTAATACTAATTTTATGAATGGATGAAGATAAGAAAATGATATATTCACATATTTTAAAAGAAATTAATTACTATATTATAATTGTACATTAATTATCTGAAGTAGTCAAAGTTTTATTATATTCTTTTAGAAGTTAAAGATAAAAAATTAGGGATTAACCCTAATTTTTTGCTTTTTTTATTTCTTCAATGAAATTCTTTGGTATAAGAACTAAGAAAAATGGCTTGACACATTTGTATCAAACCATTACTTTTTGATTTAATATATTTTATCTATAGTATTCAAACCCACCAAAATTCTATCCTACTCTTCCACAAGGATTTGTACCTGTAGCCACATACTCAAGTTGATTATATTTTGTGCCGCCTATACCCAAAAATCCACCCTCTTTAAATATCTGTAAACTACCTGAATTGATTTTAATACCTTGCATAATGTAATTGTTAGTTACTGTACCATTTACATTTCTTCCTACAACTGGACCTAAACATGGCTTTAAAGCTTTATCTTTACAAGAACTTCCTTCATAAACAATCAATTCTTTACTAGACAGATTACAATCAACATGGCAACTCGATACCGTCGTTCCACTATACATGAAGCCAACTATACCGCCGATAGCAGGATTATCTATATCTTTTGTAACTGATCCAATATTATATTGTAACTTAAAATTGCCATAATTTTTACATGAATATATTGTTGCATAAAATGACTTTCCAACAATACCACCAGCACAACCATATGTAGAAATAGTCATATAGTTTTTACAATTAGATATTGTACCTCTTGAAACTTCCCCAACAATACCTCCAATTTTTGAAGACAGAGGATTATTACTACTAATATCAAACTTACCTCTTGCTTCGCAACTAGAAATTATCCCATCTATCATATAACCGCAAATTGCACCTTTTTTAACTGTACCATATCCATAACGATAAGACTCTCCATCAATTCTTACAGAGATATGTTCAACAGTTCCGTTCCAAATCATTCCAAATAACCCAGAGTTTTGGTTTCCTGTGTCCAACTTTCCAATAGTAATACTTTTTAATTGAGAATTATATCCTTTAAAAGAACCACTTAAAATTGGTAACGGTTCAAAAGCTTGCGTATTACTAACTGTGATTGAATTCATAACTACAAAATTATCAGTAACCATATAATCTGATTCACTAACAACGTATCTAGTCATATATCGAACATTGTTTAACTGCCATGAATTTATAATTTTGTATGGATCTGATAAAGTTCCTGTTCCACCTTCAAACATCATATTGATATTAACTGATGGTATTAAAAATTCTTTATTTGATAAAACGCTTGCGTAAGGATAACTATTTGTTAACGACATTGGATATCTTTCTATACCTTCATCGGGATTCAACCAACCTTGTGAAAAATCAACAGAACTTACTTCTACAGTTGCCCAGGTTGTATTAACTCCATATCTCACATCAGATGATGATGTACCATTTTGCGGAACAGTCACATATCCATAGCAATTTCCTGAAGGAGCTGTTACAGGTAATTCTCTTATTGTCCCATCTTGATATGTTAGTCTTAAAACGAAATCAGCAGAATTATACGGTGATGTCGATTCAAATTCCCATTTAATTCGATTAGCTATATTACTATATGTCGTATATTGACTTAGTATTATGTTAAAGGAAGGAATAATTTTTAAAGTAACAAACTCTAACTCTTTTTCCTCGGGGTCAATAAAAGCAATCTTACAATAGTTTGAACTAGAAATTGGGGCTGTGGGTAAAACCTGAAATTTTCCATCAATATATTTTAAATGGTTGCTACTAGTTGATATAAATTCAGGATCCTCTAATTTTATATCTTTTAATTTTACTTCAACATCAAAGAATTGTCCTTGTTTTAAATATACTTCTCCATCTGTAACAAGTTCTCCATCAATATAAAAGTTGTAAATATTAGAACCTGTTTTAATGATTATAGAAATGTTACCATTTGTCAATGAAGCATTTTCATATCCAATGTAATAGGTATTACCAGATGTAAAATTATAATCGTATCTTATATAATTACTACCATAATATATAATTGGTGACATGATACCGTTATTTGAATACACTGAAAAAGTATAATCCGATGTTGAATTATCAAAAACAGTCACTGAATGCTTAACTGACGAATTAGAAGTAAAGGAATAAAATTTATCTCCCTTAGAAACATTAATATTTGTTGTTTCATCAAAACTAATTGATGATGTTTCGATTTGGATCAATAAATCACCAGTTATTTTAGACGAACTGTAATTTTCGATTACTACGTAATAAGGTTTATCAGTAAATAAATAATATGCTAAATTAGTATCGTTTTCTTTTAATAAAGTAAAATTAGAACTATGAATTTTAACCTTTGCATTAGTATTACTAAATGATATTTTCTTAAATCCGCTAATGTTAGTTAATTTTACTAAATAATTATTATTATTAGAAATTGATATATTTGATGCATCTTCGGATACTTCAAAGTTGAATGTTTGGCATATCCTATTTGTTGACATATTCTTAATTGTAAAGTAATATGTAGTTCCTTTATTTAAAACTTTTTCTAAACTAACACTTGTCCCTAGATTAGTTAAATCATCAAAAGAAACTTTTAAAATAGAAGTAGAATTTACATTAATTTCATATTTACCTGAATAATCAGGAGTAAAAGAAAAATAGTTAGTTCCGTTTTCCAATAAATATAATGAATTATAACTTAAAAAAGATAATTCTTCATATACAGGTTTTCTCAGAGAAAATTGATTTTTGCTTGTTGCACTTGATATAACATTACAATATCTATCAACAACCTTTAAAGCAATTTCACTATTCATTCTTGTATAAATTGCCTCTTCATCTTCAGATGCGCCATGACCAAGCTTGTACTCTATTCTTGCATAATCATCCTTTTCATGAAGAATTGCTAAATCAGAATTTGAAATTAAAGCGAAATATGCACACTTTGTTAGGAAACCATAATTGTCCACTTGTTCATTTTTATGACTATAATATTCTTTAGAAAGTAAAGATTCGTTATTAATATCATACTCTTTATCACTAAGACCCTCATCAATAATTTCTAATATTTCAAATCCATCCTTTACAACAGAAAAAATATCTCCAGCAACAGGAATTTTAGAAAACAGTGTATCTACAAATCTGCTTAATATTATATCAACTATTTCACCGAAATCAACATCTGCCCAACTTCCTTCAACAATATATTTTCCATCATAAAAATAATAAAGTCCTGTAAAGAAAGATCCTTTGTCGTCCTTTGCTGAATATGCTGCATCCATTTCATTATACGCTTGTTCGTTTTGTAAAGTACCTGCAAAACTAATATCATTTAAATAATATCTATTTGTTTCAGCATTATTTTTTAAATCAAATAATGGTACAACATAATAGTTTTCATCTCCTACATATAAAAAACCTGTTGGATTATGATATTCATCGGCATCATTTGGATACTCAGCTTCATTTATATCAGACAATCTTCCGAAAGTGTTTTCATTTGGATTTATAGTGATAAATTCCAAACTAAATAGATTAGTTACTGTGAAAATTGCTTTATCCACATTTTTAATTACATTTGTATCATTTGTTATATCGAAGACAATTACATAAGAACGATAATTTGTACTAGTTACTAATTCATACAAATCATTACGGTATACTTCATTAATTGTTCTAATAAAAAAGCCATATTCTCTTCCTATAAAAGTATGAGATCCTAACATATAAAAATATTCTTTTGGAATAATATTTACAATAGGATCGTCACCAGTAATATAATACATACCATTTTCATTAGAAATTGTACACCCAAATAAACCTTCATCGATATTAATAGAATTCTTATAATCATTTAAATTATAATTCACATCCATATAACTAAACAGATCATCTTCAGTAAAACTAATTGACTTCGCTTCTAAATCTACTGGTACCGATGCAGAAACTTTCGTATTACTTATAGTAAATATAAATATAAATGAAAGTACAAATACAAACATAGATGTTAAAACTTTTTTCATACAATCTCCTTCCTTTTATAAAAATTTTAAACATAACAAAATAGTGACACCTATTAAAAAATGCTATAGAGTATCAGTCCCAATAACAAAAGTTGTATAAAAAACTCTAACTCATATACTACCCCCCTATTCACTTAATAATACGAAAACATAAGCGATATTTGTTCTTGATAAATAAACTTGCTTCCTTTTCACAAGTATTTAATTATAAAAAAAAACTTCTAAAATAGACATTGAGTATCTATTTTAGGAGTTTCTAAACAATTGTTGAGTATGATTTTATACTATTATTTTGTATTAACTAATTATAAGAAAGCATTAATTTCTTGCTTTTTTTATTTCTTCAATAAAGTTCTGGGCAATTACAGTAATTTGGTCATAATCACCGGTTTTTGCAGGTGCGGTCAATTCACCGCCGACACCGACGGCAACACAACCGTTTTTAATCCAATCCTTAACATTATCCAAACTTACACCGCCGGTTGGCATTAAGTTAGCTTGGGGAAGAGGGCCTTTAACTGCCTTTACAAAACTAGGACCGAGGGCGCTTCCGGGAAAGACTTTTAAAATATCGGCACCGGCTTCCATTGCCGTAATCATTTCCTTAATAGTCATACAACCGGGGATGTAAGGAATTTGATATCGATTGCAAAGAGATGCCACATCCGGATTAAAAGCTGGACCAACAATAAACATCGCCCCGCTTAAAATGGCAATTCTAGCTGTTTCCGGATCAAGAACAGTTCCCGCTCCAACTATTAATTCTTCACTGGAAAATTTTTGTCTTAATGTTCGGATTACATTTTCGGCACCCTCAACGGTAAAAGTAATTTCGATTGATGAAATTCCACCTTTAATGCAAGCAGCACTGATTTTTTCAGCCTGCTCTTCATTTTTGGCTCTAACTACCGCTACTATTCCCGTATCTATAATCCTACTTAAAGTTTTCAACTTTTTCATATTTTCCTCTTATTTTAGATCTTTCATATCGATATGGTCCATATCGGTGAATGTTTGGTTTTCGCCGCACATTCCCCAAATGAAGCAATAATTTCTGGTCGCAACACCGGCATGAATACTCCAACTCGGTGATATAACCGCTTGTTCATTACGAACCATTAAATGTCTGGTTTGATCGGCTTGACCCATTAAATGGACTACATAATCATCTTCGGGAAGATTAAAGTAAATGTAAACTTCCATTCTTCTTTCATGAGTATGGGCTGGCATCGTATTCCAAACATTTTGAGGAGCTAAAATAGTTAATCCCATAACTAATTGACAACTCTGGCAGACTGCCGGATGAACATATTGATTAATAACACGTTTATTAAGATTATCATCATTTCCTAAAGCAACCTTATTAGCTTTTTCTAAAGGAATATGAACTGTTGGATACTCTTTATGAGCTGGAGAAGAATTAATATAGAATTTTGCCGGTTTATTCGGATCTTTGGAACGGAAAACAACTTCCTTAGTTCCGCGCCCAACATAGATTCCGTCTTGGTAATTCATTTGAAATTCTTTACCGTCTAGAACCATCATTCCGTCACCGCCAATATTGATAACACCCATTTCCCGGAGTTCCAGGAAATAATTACTGGCAAGTTCTTTAGCGCTTGCGAGTTTAAGTTCTTCATTTACCGGCATCGCGCCGCCGGCAATTATTCTGTCATTATGAGAATAAACTAGGTTAATTTCATCAGCTAGGAAGACTTCTTCAATCAAGAAATGTTCACGTAATTCTTCCGTAGTATAAAGTTTTACATCCTCAGGATGGTTTGAATATCTTGTTTTTAAAATCATATTTTTCACTCCTTATCTTTGCACACGCCCAGAGGCATCGCCTTTAATTAGATTTTCAACTTCAGCCGTATTTACAAGGTTGAAATCCCCAAATATGGTGTGTTTCAAAGCACTGGCTCCGACTGCAAATTCCAGAGCATCCTTGAAATTATCTTTAGTAAGAAGTCCATTGATTAAACCGGAAGCAAAACTATCACCACCACCGACTCTATCAACAATTCTAATTTCATATTTCTTTGATTGATAGAACTCTTTTCCATCATAGATTAATGCGCTCCAACCATTATCGCTTGCAGAGTAACTTTCGCGTAAGCTAGTCGCAACATAACGGAAATTGAATTTATCCATCATTTCTTTGAAAATTGACTTATAACCGTCTAAGGAAAGTTTTCCGGTCGTAACATCTGTTGCGTGAGGTTTAAAACCGAGGCACTTTTCAGCATCTTCTTCATTGCCGATGCAAACATCAACATATTGCATCAGTTTAGTCATAACTTTTTGAGCTTCTGCTTCTGTCCAAAGTTTCTTCCGATAATTTAAATCACAGGAAATTGTAACCTGGTATTTCTTTGCAACTTTTAACGCTTCTTCTAATACTATAGCACTTTTGGGAGAAATTGCCGGGGTAATACCGGTAAAATGAAACCAATCGGCATCTTGAAAAATAGCGTCAAAATCAAAATCCTCTACTTTAGCTTCAGAAATAGCACTTTGAGCACGGTCGTAAATTACCTTTGATGGTCGCATTGAAGCTCCATGTTCAAGAAAATAGATTCCGATACGTTCGCCGCCTCTTGCGATAAAAGAGGTATCAACTCCGAATCTCCGTAAAGCATTTACGGCAGACTGTCCGATTTCATGCTTAGGTAATTTCGTTACAAAAAATGAATGATGACCATAATTTGCAAGAGAGACGCTGACATTAGCTTCGCCCCCTCCGTAAACAACATCAAAACTATCAGCTTGTGCAAAACGCTGATATCCTGGCGGTGACAATCTTAACATGATTTCACCGAAAGTCACTATTTTTGCCATTATGTCTCCTTTTCTAAAAATATTTATTGTCCGAGTCTACGAACTGCGTTCATAATATTGTCTATTGATATTTTATCTTAAATCTCTTATTATGTCAAGAGAATAGATTATTGGCTGTCTGAAACTTTCTGTATTTTCTATACTATGAATTATTAAGACAAACAATTCATATATATTTAGCAGGAGGAGTTAATATGACAAATGAAACCTATGTAAAGCAATCGCTAGAACTGAATTTATTTTTCTTAAGGATAATGAAAGAACACTCACTGTTCTTGGCAGTTTCTTTTCCACCGAAAGATCAAGATTTTATCCGGGAAGCGAGTGAATTCAATTCCAACTTCAATAATTTATTAAAAACAGCCGTTGAATTGGCTTCTGGAGTAATAGATATGAGGGATGATGCGGTCACAGAATACACGCTTGATGCAGAGGAAAAGACCTACCATTTAACGGGATTTAGAATCGACACCGCTTTAACCCAAGCGGAACTTAAAGTTCCAAGACCGGGAGTCAATTTTGAGCCGATTTTAATTGAAAAAGTTAATAACCTTAATAATCGGGCTTTGAGTGCTACCAAAAATTTAATTCGCTATAAAACAAATGTTTTAAACTCAATGCTTTCTTGCGACCTTTTTTCCTTAAACTATCCTTTACTTATTGAACACATCCGTCGAGAAGCAATTCTTTTTGTTGATCTTTTAACAAAATTACAAAATCGAATGGAAGCGGAAAACCTCTACAAAAAAGCCTTGGAGGAGGAATTCTTTTGGAATCAAATAATGGAAGAACATTCGGAATTTATCCGTGGTTATCTGGATCCAACTGAAGAGGATTTAATGGAAATCGCCAATAGTTTCGCTATTAGATATAATGAATTAAACAGAAAGATTGAAGGATTGAGAATGAACCAATTTTCAACTCTCTTAAGTGAAAGTCAAAGGCTTACCAAAGAAATAAAAAACTTTAAAACCCAAGGAACCCAAGGGCTAATCGGATGTAAAATCAGGTCGATTATGGTACCTCTTCTCGGAGATCATGTACTAAGAGAAGCTAATCATTACCTTCATCTTCTTGAAAGAATGAAAAAAGCTCGTTAACCAAGGCAGTCTAATGACTGTCTTTTTATATTAAAAATTTCTAAAATAGTAAATTCATTTTTGTTTCATTAAGATGAGAGATTTCAGACATTCCTTTATCATGTTTATTTTTAATATCTTCCAAAACAGCTTCTACTTGTCTTATTTGTTCTTCAAGCTTTACCCTTGCTTCATCAATCCTTTTCTTTACAAACATGTCAACAAAGAACCCATCAAAGAACCAATCTGAAAAGGAAAGAAAACCACTGATATTAATATTCATATCCAGGGTAATATTAACATCTTTTAATTCCCGCGTAAACCTATCAGATAGATACTTTAGATCCTCAAGATTTCTTTTTGCTTGATCGATATGCGAGTGTTTCATCATATCAATAAAAAAACCGCCGCCAAACATATCCCATGTTCCAAGTCTGCTTGCTTTTTCCAAATTAACTAAACTATTCCTTAGACCCATAGCGAGGTGTTTTCCGGCTACTACTGCTTCTTGAAGTTCGATAGCATCAGAATTTAACCGGTCAAGCTTTTCGTTTATTTCCTTAATCTTTTTACTATTCTCTCCGGCTAAAGACAGTAAGTCTCTTTCCTTTTGCTCATAAAGCCTTTTCAGTATCTTTTCATTATTTTTAATAGTACTTAATTTATGTTTTAAATTTTCTATTTCTTCTTTTAAATCATCCAAAGAAGCTTTAGTTATCTTATATTTATACTCTGCTCTTGATAACTCAGCCTTTTCCTTCTCAAGTTTTTCGCTCTTATTTCCAAAGATAGAATACCACATCTTCAACAATGAAACCGATTCCAATTTGTGAACATCCTTTTTTTCTTTCAAAAGGATTGCTTTTAATTCCGCTTCCTTCTTACAAACCGCACGGTACTCCACTTGGGCCTCATTTAACTTTCTTTCATACATCGCCTTTTCGCCGACATTTTGTCTTAAATCCATAATCTGCTGATCTAAATTCATAGTAACCCCCAAATTTATTTATCCTTTTATCATTATAACATAATAAAATTATAATGACTTGAAAAAAATATTTTTTAGTTTGTTAACTTAGTGAATATTTCCTAAAATAAAGAAGCGGAACACTAACCAAAAATAATTAGATTCCGCTAATATTATACTAACATAAACAAAACTGCTTAATAATCCCTTCCGACATTTCATCTGCCATTTCTAAAGTCTGTTTTTCTATCTTGTCATAGACAGCGATATTGGCTTCATATTCTCCGTTAAGTAAGAATAGGGCTTCTGATTTAACCAATTCAAGATGTTGAAACATCATTTCTTTCCATTCCTTTCTGGACCAGAACGGATTAATTCTTCCCAAGAAACAGGCAATAGCTTCCGCATTTTTAAACCAATCTTTTTCGATTTCAAGAGCTGCTTCATTATCTCCAACTTTTACAGCATTTACTAAATCAGCCGCTAAAACCAGATGTTCTGTTAATAAATCTTGAAATCTACCGGAAATTCTGTTTCCGTAGAATTGTTTTAAAGCATTTGCGAAGTCGACCGGATTTCTGAGTAGGCGTGCAGTAGTCAACTCAAGATTCGGGAGTTCAAAAACAATTCCATTAATTGTTTCTCTGGTCCAGACATCATGCTGTTCCCAAAGCATTCGAAATTTATTCATTAGTTTTACTTGTTTTCTGGTATATGCTGCTGGTTTGCATTTAAATTCATGATCTTTATTTATTATTAATCCTCCTTCCATATGCAATACATAGTATGAAAGGAAAGCGAACTTTGTACAATTTGATAGCCCTAAAAAGGAAATTAAATAATCTATATTAATCAGATTAAAATTCAAATATTTTTTAATAGGATTTCTTTTAGGTTATTCCTATATTACAAAATTTGATAATTGATTATGACTTTTACCCTACCTTTTTTATACTACCTATATATCTTACCATAGATAATATTTTCTTCTTTGTGAAAATTAAATAACTCTGAAATTGTCACGAATTCATAGTTTTCCTCTTTTAAATACTTTATTATATTTTCAATTGATTCTTTCCGATAATTTGTAAAATCATGAAAGATAATGATCGAATTATCAGATAAGTCTTTCAAAACATTTCTAAAGATAATATTTTTATCCAAAGAACGCCAATCCTCTGAATCACAATTCCAGAGAATTATTGGATAATTAATAAAATTTAAAATGTAATCATTATATTTTCCATAAGGGAATCTGAATACTTTAGGATATGATTGAATAAGATCATAAATAACTTCTTGAGTTTTATCTATTTCATATTCCACTTCGTCAATACTTATTTTGGTAAAGTCGGAATGACTATAAGAGTGATTACCAATTTCATAATTATTCTCATAGATATATTTAACAGCTTGCGGATATCTTTTAACATTATTACCTAACAAAAAAAATGTTGCTTTAACATTATATTTATTAATTAAGTTTACTAAATCAATTGTGGAATTACTGGGTCCATCATCAAAAGTTATGGCAACATACTTCTTGGGCTCTTCTTCTAAAGGTTCAGTTATCGAAACATAATCATCACCTTGATTACCAATTATGATTTGGATATCTTCTTTCCTCGTGACTTCTTTGGGAATAATAAATGTTATTTCATTTTTTTTAATTATATATTTTAGGATTTTTAAATCATAAAGATTAAGATTCAATTTATACGATTTTAATTTTTCATTAAGAATTGGAAGATAAATATCTTGAAGTATTCTATCATTTAAGATAATTAATTGATTATTAATGATATCAAAATTATATGTTCGGATTATCTCTTTAATGTTTTTATTATCTTTTATTATTTTAATATTAAAAAGAAAACTAATAACACCTTCTCTATCAAATGATTGATAATCAATATTTAGATAAGCCTGATTTATTAAATAATTATGTTTTAATTTTTCTAATAACATCATGATTTCTTTTTCAATATATTCATCAATTTCTATTTGTTGGATATTCGGATAATTAATATTATACTTAAAAATATCTTCAGTAGATGAAATATTCTTATTACTAATTATTAAACTCTTTGGTAAAGGTTCTTCTTTTTTATGGCATCCTATTAAAAAAATCATGATTAATAATAATATAATTAATATATAACTTTTTTTCAACTAAATCACCATTTGTATTATTTCCTAATATTATAAATGTTATAATAACTTTATGTCAATTAAAGTTCTTATTGATTTAATTAAAGGTGATTTAAAAAATATTCTTTTATTTTCAAAATACTATCCAATACTAATTCCCTACTGATAAGTTGTTTCATATTTCTTTGTAGTGATAAATTTCAATAAAGCCACCAACCAACTCTTGGTCTATGGCTTTTCCATAAGAACTCTCTTTTTCATAGCTGATGAGAATCTTGATAGATTTGGTGCATCTTCAATTTTATGCACAAATAAATTAGAAACCTTATTCCCAAAAAGGTTAGTAGAAAAAATGATTTTAAAAAGATTCATCAGTATTTCCTAATAAAGAAAGGATATTATTACTTGTGTAGATTTGATTGTCTAAAACATATTCATCAATCAGAATCGAAACTTTTCTTGTAGAATGGAGTGACCTCCTTGATTAATAAAGGTGATTGTCCCATTTTGATCTATATATTTTTTTCGGAGTGTTTTTGCCGCATCTAAAGTAAAATAAGTAACCTGATTTTTTTCATTATCAGCTTTTGTATATCCAACAATTTTTATCACTTCGGTCTTGTAGTCAACGCCTTTGTAACAGGGAACTAACTGTTCATTAATTAAGTTGGGAGCAGTTAATGGTTGACCATTTTTAGTAGATATTATTATTTCATCTAAAGCAGTAGGGATTCTTCCCGAACTTAAAGTTATATTGTCATTTACAATATCAAATGAAAAGTTTAAGTAGTCTTTAACATGATCATATTCAATTGGTAAGACCAGGGTAAAACTAGACATCGCATCGTATAAATTAGTGGAAGCAATTTCAGGTATACTTTTTATGTATTCTAAATCACTATCGTTAAATGGTGTTTTATCTTTTTTTACAGCAATAATTTTTTTATCAGTAACAGAACCAAAAACAGGTGTAATCATATTTAAATGATTAAATGGTTTATTTAGTTCATAGGCTACCTAAAAGATAACAAGTATTAACAAAAGAACCATACTTGTCAAAAAAATATATAAACTGTTGACCTTGCGATTGTTTATTAGACTTGTTCTTAATAATCTACCCCATAATTTCGTAGATTCTAATTTGATATTTGTTGATTAATTTTTGATTTGCTTCCAGTTACCATTTGATTTTGTATCATATGCGATTTTTCCGTCTTCAAGTCTTATTTCGCGTGTAATCACTTTTTTAAAGTCTGAAATATTATGAGTTGCAACATGTTTTTGCCCACCAGAAAGAGTAACTACTCTCTGGTTGGTTTGTTCGGACAACTAAACACTTCTAATAAAACCAAGAATTTTTTCTTAATCCTCTCTTTCTTTGAGTAGTAATTATTTATTATATAAGCTAATTCAATATTTTGATATACAGAATAATTTTCAATCAAGTTGTAGTCTTGATGAACAAAACTGATTTTTTCTTTTCTGTACTTCTGCCAATCTGTTTCATCAAAGTATTCCGTTTCTTCATTGTCTACTATCATATACGGCAAGAATGTTAGTAAAGTGGTTTTTCCACTACCCGAAGAACCAGTAATAGCAATAAACTCACCACATGAAAAATTCACTGTTATTTCTTTAATTCCAGCATTTATTTGACTTCCATTCATATAAATTTTTGAAATATTATTTAATTTAATCATGTAATTACCCCTCTTAAATGCATAATGCGGCTTTAGCCATTTCTGGCTAAAGCTGCATTAATCAATGTTTTTTTAATTTAATGAAAATTCTATCAATAAGTTTGAATAATAGAAATCCAATTGAAGCTCCAGCAAGTATTGACATAATAATTGCATACACTATTGGAGTTGTCTTAACAACCGTAACA
>CALEGD010000030.1 GCA_937877075.1 uncultured Acholeplasmatales bacterium | reverse complement strand
TCATAAAAGTTTATTCCCGCTCCGCCTGTTCTATTCAGTTTTCAAAGACCTTATTAGATTTTAAAAGTCGCTTCGACATCCTTCGACAACAGCCGGTTTTCAAAGCAACCTTCAATATTATACTACAACCGAAATGGTTTGTCAAATGTTTTTTAACTAATTTTTTTATTTTTTAAATTACAGATCGTTGCCCTGGATGTTTTGATACCCATATCGGCAAGAATAGCACTTGCTTTCCGTGAACTATTGTTTTCGGAGATTCTTAAAATCTCAAAAATCAATCTTTCCGTCTTTGATTCCAAGGGTTCAATGAAATCAAAACTTTCAGTAAAAGTTTGATGTTTACACTCTTGGTTCCTGCAAAAGAATTTTCTACAATGCAGGATGACTGTTGTCGGATACCCTTTAATCGGAAGGTCGGAAAATTTTCTTTGATAGCGTGAATGAACCTTATCGGAACTAAGATTACAATAAGGGCAAGATGACTCTTCCTGCACCGATTCAAGTTCCAAAACAAGTTCGTCGCCCTCAAGTTTGTGAGAGAGATATTCCGTCCCAGAAAACAGTCTTTGGACAAGTTCTTTCATACGCAGCAATCCTTTATAATAATATCAACAGTTGAAAGTACATTTTCTTTCTCGGTTGTAATATTATTATATCATATTATCACAAATATTTCAACAAGTTTTAGCCACTTTTTGCTGCCAATTTTTGACATCGCATATTCCACCTTATTCGGTATTATTAATTATACCATAATCAAACTACTTTTTCAACAAATCCTAGCCGGTTTCATCTGGTAGTTTATGGTATTGATTAAAACTGAATATTAAGTAAATTACTTAAAAGCTGTAAAAATATTATACCATATTAAACTTGTTGTTTCAACAGATTTTAGCCAGATTTATCTGGCAGTTTATGGTACAAATAGTAACATTATGGGTTCTAGTATTAGATCTTCTATATTATATCCCATAAGGTTACAGTATATAATAATACACTATTTTTCAGTCTTTTTCAAGCCTATACATAATTTAAAATTTGGAAAATAATAGAAACTCTCGAATTTATTATTTCAGGTATTTCTTTATTTATGCGGAAATTTATTATTATAAAAGCAAAGCAGCTTCTTCGTCAATAATTACTATTACATTATCATGTCGTTTTAAAATTGAAGCCGGAAAGCCTTCCGAAATCTCACCGTTTATAAGCCTTGCGACTGCTTCTGCTTTTCCTAAACCGGATGCAAGAAGCAAAATTTTTTTAGCTTGAACAATATTTTTAATACCCATCGTAATTGCATAACGCGGGACTTCTTCAATAGAATCGAAAAATCTCTTATTATCATTCCGGGTTTTATCCGTAAGCTCCACAACAAAAGTTTCCTGATTAAAGGGTGTTCCCGGTTCATTAAAACCAATATGACCATTACCGCCGATTCCTAAAACCTGTAAATCAATAGTGCTTTGATTTAAAAGCTCATTAAATTTCCTACAAGCTTCTTCATTATTACCGCTATTTCCTTCCGGTATATGAATATTGTCTTTCGAAATGTCAATATTATTAAATAGATGCTCATGCATATAGCTGTAATAGGACTGGGAATGATTTTGATCCAAATCACAATATTCATCGAGATTATATGTTTTTATATTCCGAAAAGAAATTTCACCATCACGATACATCTTTATAAGATTCTGATACATCCCAATGGGAGTACCGCCGGTTGCCAGGCCCAAACAAGCATCCTCTTTTTGCTTTAAAAGATTCGCCACAATTTTACTAGCCTCTATACTTAATTCATCATAATTCTTAACTTTAATAATTTTCATTATATCCTCCCAAAATTTTATCTTTAAATCTTTGATAAAAGTTCTCATAAGAAATTTTCTTAATATCCGTTTCCGAATAACCCCTCTTCTTCATCCCGTCAATAAGTAGTCCCAGGTGAGTAATATCAGGAACTTCAGAAATATTGTCGTCCGTATTCGGAAAATAATCCATAAAGTCAAAACCAAATGCCAGATTATCAACCCCCATCACCTCCACAGCTCGGTCAAGATGATTAAGAAAAAAATCAAGATTTTGCTTTTCCGGATCTTCGGAAATAAAATACTTGACAAGAGAAAGCCCAATAATACCATCCACTTCTTTTAAGGATTTCATTTGTTCTAGAAATAGATTTCTCGGAACATTGCATAAATCACGTAGATTACCATGAGAGAAAATAATATTTTTATTACTTACTTCAAGAACATCATAGAAACTTTTTTCGTTTAAATGAGAAAGATCAATAATCATATCAAGTTCTTCCATACGAGAAAGCAATGCTTTTCCCAGTTTAGTTAATCCGCGCGAAGATTTTCCTCTTACACCTGTCGCATATATATTTTCCTCATTCCAGGTTAACATCGCATGTCGGATCCCGAGTTTATATAATTCATCCAAATCTTCCAGTTTCAAATTCCTTAGGCCCTCTAGCCCAAGAATAATTTGAAAGTCGGAAAGTAAGTTAAGTTTGATTTCGGGAATTGCACTTTTAACTGCAGCAAGCAAATCAAATTCTACTGGAGAATATAAGGTCCAAACTCCACCCTTAACCGGAGAATTCAAAAACCTTGGAACATGATAATCAACAAAACGATTTTTAATACCTTTATTCACAGCCTGATAAAGGTCATATAATAAATCGCTGTGAATATCAAAAATCTTCATACTTATCCCCTTTTTAATTAATCAGATCTAGAAGTTGGTTTAACTCTTCCTTTGTTTTTACATCCGTCAATTTCTGCTTGAATTCACGGGTACGGTCAATACCTTTCATATACCAAGCCGCCATACTCCTCATTTCCAACACAGCCGTTTTCTCCCCTTTTTCTTCAACCAAGAGTTCTAGATGTCTTCTACACAT
>CALEGD010000029.1 GCA_937877075.1 uncultured Acholeplasmatales bacterium | reverse complement strand
TTTTCAATTTTAATAACTACACAGACTGAAGTTACTAATTGGGAAATACTGTTTCCGTATCTATAAAAATGATAATAAATATTGTATTCTCCTGGTAACGTTACAGTTGGAGTTGGTACAAATCTTTTCTCCCAAGAATTGTACTTTACTTTACTATGAATCTCAACCGAACCATAATTTCTACCTACACCTTCTATTACTATATAAGCATTTGGAAGATGTTCATGTCCATCATATATATAAAAGAAATTAACATTATTAATTGCTTCCAAGTCCTCAACATTGATTTCCATTCTTGATGGATCATGTTCAAAATCTTCAAACACTACAAATATTTTGACCTATCTGCCCAAATATCCTCTTGTTTGTTGCAACCATTTAAAAAAAATATAGTAATTGTAAATAAAGCAATTACCATAGGTTTCCTAAAAACTTTTTTCATAATCCCCTCCATACATTAAAGTTCGATACTTTATTATAGCCTATTTACCATTTTATGTAAACTAACTATATACCATTTTAATAATTGAATAGTTTACTACAATAAAAAAATAAAACCTCTTAATGTTATTATTACATATATAGCAGTAACATTTATATATGTGTATACTTTAAGAGGTTTGATTTATATTGAAAAAACATTATTAACTTTCTTGATTAATTACATCCATAAATATCTTTGCGATATCTTTGGTATTTAAATCTTTAAAAGATTGATATGGAATAGGGGGATAAATGATGATTTTCCTTTTTGATCTCCTTGGCCAACGCTTACGGGCTAAGTCATTTCCAAGAAAGCGAATTGGTAATATATCAGCTTGGGCTTCTTTTACTAAACGAAATGATCCCGCTTTCGCATGTTCAACTTTTAGGCTTAATCTATCCTTAATTGAGCCTTCAGGAAAAACTAAGATGACATGATTATTTTTAACCGTTGATACCGCTTTTTCTAAATCTTTAAGTGTTTCTTTGGGACTATTTCTGTTTATCGGAAAAACATCATAAGCTTTTAACCACCATTTCAAAAAAGGAATCTTTAAGACTGTTTTTTTGGGAGTTAGCGTAATTGGTCTCGGGAAAAATTGGAGTATAGCAAATGCATCGGTATAAGACTTATGATTAGCATAGGCAACAATCGGACCAGCTTGGGGGATATTTTCCAACCCTTCTACATCAACCTTTAAATTTAAAACCCAAGTATTTAAAAATGAAGCCAGGCTTTTCATTAAACATGCCTTATAACGGCTCGTAGGTCGAAGAATTAACACAATCGGAAAATTCAATAAATAAAATATTATTACAGTTAAAAAAGCCAGAGGATAGCTAGTAAATAGCCAGAGGATAAATAAATTAGAATTAATATAAACCATTGAGAGTACAAATATTAGCAGATAACTTAGAGTAAAAATAAATGTTGCCATGTAATCCTCCATTTTCCATTCTAGATATTTATTATACAATAATTTTATAATAAAAGCAAAATTCATGTCGAAAAAACTAAAAAACATACAAAATTTATTGAAAAAATATCAATTACAAACGGACAAAAAAGTTCGTCTCATATATGAGATAGACTTGGTATCACAATAATGGTGAGCCGTACGGGACCTTATCCTCCTACATTAATATAAATAATGAGACAATCAAAAGTGATACTTTCATCTTTAAGAGTAGATTATTTTCAATAAAAATCTCCGGTTTGTGTTATTTTTTTACCGGTAACAACACTATTCAACTAAAAAGCGATAGTCTTTTCTACAATCTAAAACATAATTAATAAATATATCTTTATCTTTTACTTGATATAAGACAAGATACCACATAATACCTAAAGTTTACCGTTCACTTTACTGTCAAATTAAAGTAAATATTTCTAGTTAAAAACAGGCTTTAATTCAGCCTGGTTTTATTATTATGATTATGTAAATCAGATTAGATTGACATAATTTTGTTTATCTGAAAAGATTGAAAATAAAACAATCTTACTTTCTTCTTCAAAAATCTTGTAAAAAATTAAATATCCAGGGATAATTAAAGCTCTATATCCTTGATTTTTTAATATTTGATATCTTGGAACAGAACCTAATTTAGGGTAGTCTTTAAGTTTAATTACAAATGATTCAATTAAATCTAGTTGTTTTAAAGCAACATCTACACAATCAACATCCGCAATATATAAAACAAATTCTTGAAGTTGATCATTGAATTTATCGGTTCTTAATAATTCGTATTCCACTAAAGCTTCACCAATTTGCTTCTTAATTCATCAAATGATTCTTTAGCATAAGCAATTCTACCTAATCTTACATCTTCTTCTGCTTCTGCTAAATTTTTAAGCAATTCTAGTTCAGCTTGTAGTTGTAAATATTTTTCATAACCAAGTAATACTGTATCTCCTCTACCATTTACAGTAATATATACTGCTTCTTTACTTTCCTTACAAAGATTAGAAATTTCTGAATATTTGTTTCTTAAATCTGATGATGGTCTTATATTATTCACAAACTAAACCTCCTCATATCGTTATTATATCATAATTATGATATGTAATCAATAATTATTATATGCTTTTATTTTGATTTTATATGCGGGTAGATTGGAATTTCGTCTGGTTAACTCCCCAATAGCGTTTTAACTATTTTAAATTCAAATATTGCTTAATTATTAAATCAGCAATACATTAGCACTTTTACCATCCATATACAATTTATTATATATCTTTGTAAAAGACGGCTCATAAAACTTTATATCTTCCTTTATTTCATAAAGATAATGATCTTTATGATTATTTTTATATTTTTCACTATCAGATAAAGTTTTCCCGTTTTCATCGGTAAAAATAAGTCTATTAAAATACATAAAAATCACCTCATAATAAGGTGATTGAAAGTTACTGATTTGGTGACCCGTACGGGATTCGAACCCGTGAATGTAGCCTTGAGAGGGCTATGAGTTAACCGTTTCTCCAACGGGCCATTTTCTTAAGCTATTATATTATATCACTAAATATCTTGATGTTCAAGAATTTTTTTAAAAAGTAAAAGGCTGCTGACTTTGTCAACAACCTTAGTTTTAATCATAAATTATTTTATCAACGGTTTTTCTATCAAGTTTTTTGATTACCGCTACTAATAGTTTTACAGCATTCTCATAATCATCTTGATGAATAATAGAGGTATGGGAATGTATATAACGGGAAGGAATACAAAAGGACATTGCCGGAACACCGGAATGAACAAGACTGACCGCTCCGGCATCAGTTCCACCACGTTTCAAATAATCTAATTGAAACGGGATTTCTTCAGCTTTTGCGACCTCAATTACCATCTCACGCAAACCGACGTGACCGACTAAACTGCTGTCATAAATTAAGATAGCAGGACCGTCACCAAGTTTTAAGGAATTATCAGTTTTAGGTGTGTCTTTCGCAACAGTCACATCAATTGCAAAACAAATGTCGGGATTAATCATTTCGCCAGAGGTTCTAGCACCACGTAAGCCAACTTCTTCCTGAACGGTTCCAGCTCCATAAACAATATTCGGATGTCCTTCTTTTTTTAATCTTTTCATTACTTCTAGAAAAACAGCACAACCGATTCTGTCATCCCAAGCTTTACCCAAGAGATATTTAGGATTAGCCAAAGGACTGAAACTGATAGCCGGTGTTACCATATCTCCGACTTGAATTCCGAGGTCCTCTGCTTCGGCTTTATCCTTAACACCGATGTCAAGAAAAATATCATCAATTTCTAAAGTTTTACTTCTTTCTTCCGGAGTTAGGAGATGTGGAGCTTTTGAACCGGTAACGGCTTTATATTTTTTCCCGGAAGTAGTTGTTAGGGTATATTCCTGAGCGAGCATAACATGGCTCCACCATCCACCGATGGTTTGAAATTTCAAATAACCTTCATCGGTGATTTTTGTAACAATCATGCCGATTTCATCCATATGCCCGGAAATCATCACTACCGGACCGTCAGCATCACCGACAAGTCCCGCTACTATGGACCCGAGTCCGTCTTGCTTTATCTCGTTTTCCGAAATTCCGATTTCTAAAAACTTTTGTTTTAGATATCTTCTTACTTCGGCTTCACGACTACTTACTCCGTTTAGTTCACTTAATTCTTGTAATAATCTTAAATCAGTCAATCTAATACCACCTATAAATTTAGTTCTTCCCTTTTTTCCTCTTCCGGTATAATGACATTATCTTTTGCCGGTTTTGGATCTTCAATCACATTTTTTTCTACTTTTGGTTTCTTAATTTTTTTGGTTTCTTCCCGGGCAAGACCTTCATAGCGGAAATTCTTGTAATTACGATAACCGCTAGCACCGATAAAGAGAGCCGAGATAATAGCAATGATCAAAACAACCCAGGCTAAGTTATCAATGGTAAAAAATTTGGTTGCCATAATAATTAAACCGAGCGTAATAAAGATCAGATGGGTGATGAATTGTGCATAATCAGTAGCTTCTTTTCTGATCACCGTTGCAAAGAAATAAATTGCACCTCTGATGTAAAGAACGGAACCCACTAAATAACGCATCAGATTTTGATTGTAATTTTCTTTTCCGCCTTCCAAAACCAAGAAGATTCCGGCAATAATATTAAAAGCAATTTCAATTGTAAAGATAATTTTTAATACCTGATCTTTTGTAGTCTTAACGAGGGGGTAAATTCTAAAAAGACCGAAAACAATTAACGCGAATCCGGCAATATAAAGGAAAACTTCTTCTTTTACAAAAGCAAAGATCCCAACTGCCAGAATGATTGCGACTCCGAAGAATTCAAAGAGCCACAGATATTTTTTAAAAAAGTTTTTCATTGTTCCTCCTACATTCTTTCTTTTACACCAACACCGATTAATGCAAGCCCGTCTTTTAAAACAATTTGAACTGCCTTCATTAAGGTCAGTTTTTCGTTTGTGGCGATGATATCATCGGTAATGATTTTTTCATCATTATAAAAGCTGTGTAGCGCCGCGGCTAAACTTAAGAGATATTGAGTCATTTTATGAGGCAGATGCTTTACCGCCGCTTCTTCAATTACCAAAGGGTATTCCCCAAGCAAAAATAATAATTTCGAAATTTTTGAAAAATCCAAAGCCTTGAATTCATTTACTTCCTTAAACGGGAAGTTTTCTTCTTCAGAGACTCGGAAAAGACTGGCAATCCTTGCATACGCATATTGTACATAATAAACCGGATTTTCATTGGAGTTTTTAACCGCTAAATCCAGATCCAAATCCATATGGGTACTTAAGGCTTTCTCAACATACATAAACCTTAGAGCATCGGTTCCAACCTCATCGATTAAATCTCTTAAGGTTATCGCTTTACCGCTCCGTTTACTCATTTTTACTTCTTCTCCGTTTTGAATAGCTCTAACCATTTGTAGTATTTCCACATCCAGCAAATCCGGATTACCGCCGATAAAAGCGATAGAAGCTTTCAAACGATTAATATAGCCGTGATGATCGGCTCCGAGAACATCAATTAAATGCGTATAACCGCGACTAAGTTTGTTGGCATGATAAGCAATATCCGGAGCAAGGTAAGTTAAGGTTTTGTCGCTTTTAATTAATACCCGATCCTTTTCATCTCCGTAAAGAGTCGTCTTTAACCAAACGGCACCGTCTTCTTCATAGGTATAACCTTTTTCTATTAAATAATCAATTGTCTTTTGGACTTCTCCTTGATCATAAAGAGATTTCTCGCTAAACCAAGTGTCAAATTCAACTCGGTAATCCTTTAAGTCACGCTTTAATCCTTCTAAGAGATAATTAAGACCATAATTACGAAAATCATCATAATAAGGATTCTTCAAATAGAAATCATCTTTTTCGCTTTTAATCTTCTCTGCAATCTCAATAATTTCCTTGCCATGATAAAAGTCTTCACCTAGATTAAAGGGTAAGCCAAAGAGTTCCTTATAGCGCTCATGAATTGATTCAATTAGGTTATGAATTTGATTCCCTGCATCATTAACATAATGTTCGGTCGATACCTGGTAACCAGCTTTTTTCATAATTCTTGCAAGGGAATCCCCATAAGCGGCTCCCCTTCCGTGACCGATATGCAAATAACCAGTCGGATTGGCACTAACAAATTCTATATTAATATACTCTTTACTACCCACGATAAGATTACCGTAATTTGATCTTTCATCAAGTATTTTAAAAACAATTTCTGAGAGATATTTGCGATCTAAAAAGAAATTAATAAAGCCATTTAAAATTTCCACCTTTTCTAAATGTAATTTATCAGGATTAATTTTTCCAACAATTTCCTCAGCAATCCTCAAAGGACTTTTTCGTAATGGCCTAGCTAGTTTCATTGCGACATTTGTAGAAAAGTCACCGTGGTCTTCATCCTTCGGTTTTTCAATAAAGATTTCCGGAATTTCACTCAAGTCATATTCCCGGATAATCTTGTTTATTTCTGTTTTTATTTTCGTTAAAATCTTGTTAATCATCTTGTACTCCATTATTTAATTTCCCCGAAAATGATTTCTGTATTCTTAAATCGGAAATATATCTTTTCTTTCAAATATTATACCATATTTTAGATATTTTTGGAAAGAAAAAGAAAAGTTGTTTTCAAACAACTTCAATTGTTCCAAAGTAAATCAGCAAATCCCGGATAATCTATAAAGGGGTTACGATTACCTTGAATTCCATAAATAACTTCATTCCGATTTCTTTCAAAATCATCAACCGGATCTTCTTTATTCCAAAGCAGCAGGACAG
>CALEGD010000028.1 GCA_937877075.1 uncultured Acholeplasmatales bacterium | reverse complement strand
GATGCATCCCAACTAAGTCTTATTATAAAACTGCTTCCCTTCTAAAAGAAATTAAAGAGTTTCATGAATTTGGAGTTTCCGGAAATTTTAAATTTGATTTTTCAAAAAACTTAATTCGAAAAGATAATATTATCCAAAAGCTTACCGAAGGAATTAAATATCTGTTGAAGAAGGCCGGAGTGGAACTTATTTATGGAGAAGCCGTTTTAAATAACTCTACAAGCGTTTTAGTTAACGAGGAACTCTATGAAGGACGGAACATTGTTATTGCGACCGGTTCAAGACCGGCAAAATTACCTTTCGGAGATATTCACAATTTCGATATTATAACCTCTACCGAAATACTTTCTGAAAAGTCAGTTCCAAAAAAACTGGTGATAATCGGCGGTGGAGTTGTAGGCATTGAAATCGCCTCCATTTTCAATCAATTCGGAAGCGAAGTAGAAGTAATTGAAGCCATGGATAATATTCTTCCCCAAATGGATAAAGAAATCTCAAAAAGACTGATGGCATATCTCAAAATTCAAGGAATTAAATTTCATCTATCTGCCCGTGTTGATGATATAGTTGGTAAAAAGGTTTTTTATACAAAAAAGGAAAGTGAAAATGCACTTGCTTTCGATAAACTATTGATTGCTGTCGGAAGAAAACCGAATATTGAAAATATCGGATTAGAAAGTATCGGGATTAGATTCGATAAGAAAGGAATAATTGTTAATTCTGATTTTCAAACTAATATTCCCAATATTTATGCGATTGGGGACGTTACCGGTAAGATGATGCTTGCTCATAGCGCAACTTATAGCGGTTATCATGTCTTAAAGCATATTTTAAAAGAAAAGAGTGAAATCGACTTTTCGATTCTTCCTTCCTGTGTCTTTTCCTTTCCGGAAATAGCTTCTGTTGGCCTAACTGAAGAAGAGTGTCAAAATTTAAATTCACGCAGTTATAAATACCAATTTCAAGGCAATGGTAAAGCTTTATCAAGCGGAGCTACCGAAGGATTTGTAAAGATCGTTTCCGTTGATAATATCATCAAAGGAGTTCATATCATTGGTGCTAATGCTTCAGATATTATTCATCAAGCGGTGGTACTTTTGAATAAAAATGCTAGCATCAATGATCTAAACGAAATGATTTTTGCCCATCCGACTTTAAGTGAAGCCCTAGGTCATTGTTTGAGGTAAGATTAAAGGTTGACAAATGTCAGCCTTTTTTCAATTATTTTAGAATAAAGAATGAAATAATCAAGGATAATGGCCTTTGCGTTTTATTTTTTTGGATATTTATGTTATACTAATTAGCGAGGTATATTTATGATGCAAATAATTGAAATTGTTCCTAATTATTCCGAGGGAAAAGATAAAGTGGTGATGGAAGAAATCATTGCCCCTTTTAAGAAATATAATGGGATTAAATTGCTAAGATTAGAAATGGATGCTTCTTATAATCGGAGTGTGGTAACGGTTATTGGTGAGGTTGACTCTGTAATCAAAGGAGTAATAGAAAGTGCGGAAATTGCTTCAAAAATGATAGATTTGAAACTGCATAAAGGAGAACATCCGCGGATGGGAGCTTTGGATGTTTTGCCGATAATACCGATTCGGGGAATCAGTGAAGCCGAATGTGTTGAACTGAGTTATAAAATCGGCGCAGCTATTTATGAGAAGACGGGAATTCCTGTTTATTTTTATGCCAAATCAGCTAGAAGAAGTCAATGTGAGAATCTTCCCGATATTCGAAAAGGTGAATTTGAAGGTCTAAAGGAGAAGATGAATGATCCTTTTTGGAAGCCTGATTTAGGTAAAATTCCTCATGAAAATGCCGGAGCGATAGCAGTTGGTTGCAGAAAACCCTTAATTGCTTTTAATATTGATACCGATTCTTCAAGTAAGAAAAAAGTTTTAAGAATTGCTAGGAAAGTCCGCTTTTCTGGAGGCGGATATCGCTATATCCAAGCCGGCGCAGCAAAACTTTCCGATCGGGATATCTGTCAAGTGACGATGAATTTGACCGATTACACTCAAACTGCACTTTATCAGGCAATTGAAGCGGTAAAAATGGAAGCTCATCGCTATGGGATCAAAATTACAAATACTGAGGTTGTGGGTTTGATTCCGGCTGATTGTCTACTTTCTTCTTTAAAGTATTATTTACATAAAGATGAAGAAGAAGATTTAAAACTTTCCTTGAATGAGATAATTGAGTTGTCGATAGAACATTTCAAATTACGTGATTTTTCTATTGAAAAAGTGATAGAATATTATTTGGATTAAAGTTTATTTATGTTGAAAAAAAAACAATGATTTGTTATAATAGTAAAAAGTTAGGAGGTACTCCTCTGTGTTTAAAAGATTTAGAAGCGGTCTTTTCTTTCCCAGTGAGATTATTAATTATCGTTTTGAAAAGAAAATAACTACATTTTTATATTTTTTGATTTTAGTGTTACTTTCGGTTTTACCAAGCCTTATCATTTTATTAGGGGAAAGTAATTTGGATTATGCCGATAAGAAGGTCATTCGTGAGGGTTTTCGTACTCAGGAAATCCCTTATAAAATAGAAAATCATCAACTGCTTTATACCGGAGAAAATGAAGAAGACTATTTCATTGTGAATTTGACCGATTCACTTAATATCGTTTTTACTTCTTCGGAAGAAGTTAATATCACTGTTTCTCCTTTTTCGATAGATTCCTATATTATCCTTACTAAGAATAAGGTTTTATATCAACGTTCATTAACTCATATGGATTTATTTGAGTATAATAATTATACGACTTTAAAAAACATGGATTTTATCGGAGCAACCAATGATGATTATGAATTTTGGAAAACTGTTTTTCCGATTGTAAATAATCAAATAGACAAATTTTCGCTTACAACCGATTTAATGAATATCGGCGCCTTGGTGCTGGTTTCTTTAGTATCGCTTTTGATTTTGGTATTGCTTATTTCTTTCTTCCAAAAATTATTAATACCTTTTATCAGATTCAGCGAAGTTTTCCAGTTAATGATTTATGTACTTACCCCTTATGTAATCGGACAATTACTGGGAGCATTATTCGGAATCTCCATTATGTCATTTGTGGGGATGATAATGACGATTATTTATGCTTCTAAATTGAGCAGAAAATTAATTCAACGATAGAAAGAAGAGATAGTAATGAGCTATAATCATATAGAAATAGAAAAACGATGGCAAAAATATTGGGAAGAAAACAAAACTTTTAAAACTGATTTAAATCCCGATAAGCCGAAACTTTATGTGCTGGATATGTTCCCTTACCCGAGCGGAGCCGGACTTCATGTCGGTCATCCCGAAGGTTATACGGCTACTGATATTATAACCAGAATGAAGAAAATGCAAGGTTATAATGTCATGCATCCGATCGGTTGGGATGCTTTCGGTCTTCCGGCTGAACAATATGCAATTTCTACGGGAAATGATCCCCGGGAATTTACGAAAACAAATATTGAAATTTTTAAAAGACAATTAAAGAGCCTCGGTCTTTCTTATGATTGGGACCGAGAAATTAACACTTCCGATCCCGAATATTATAAATGGACTCAGTGGATATTTACCAAACTTTACAACCGTGGTTTAGCGGAAATCCGAGAAATCGAGGTTAATTGGTGCGAGGAACTCGGGACTGTACTTGCGAATGAAGAAGTCTTTAATGTTGACGGAAAAATGGTCAGCGAACGCGGAAGTTTTCCGGTAGTAAAACGACCGATGAAACAATGGGTTTTAAAGATTACCGAATATGCCGATCGCTTACTTGAAGGACTGGATCATCTTGATTGGCCAGAATCAGTTAAGGAGATGCAAAGGAATTGGATTGGTAAAAGCGAAGGTGCGGAAGTTAATTTTCAAGTTCATGGCCATGATGAAACTTTCACCGTCTTTACAACCCGGTCCGATACACTCTTTGGAGCGACTTACTGTGTGCTTGCTCCCGAACATCCTTTAGTTCCTAAGATTACCTCTAAAGAACAAAAAGAAAAAGTTGAAACCTATATAAATTATTCAAAAGGAAGAAGCGATCTTGACCGGACCGACCTTAATAAAGAAAAGACCGGCATCTTTACCGGAGCTTATGCGATTAATCCGGTAAATGAAAAATTAATCCCGATTTGGATTGCTGATTATGTTTTGTCCTCTTACGGTACTGGAGCGATTATGGCAGTTCCCGCTCATGATGAGCGTGATTACGAGTTTGCGAAGAAGTTTAATTTAGAGATAATTCCGGTTTTAGAAGGAGATATCTTTGAGGCTGCTTTTACCGGGGACGCCATTCATATTAATTCGGAATTCTTAAACGGTTTAAATAAAGAGGCCTCAATTCAAAAAATGAATCAGTACTTGGAAGAGAAAGGAATCGGCAAAAAAAGCGTTAATTATAAACTTCGTGACTGGGTTTTTAGTCGCCAACGTTATTGGGGAGAACCCTTCCCGGTAATTTTCTATGAAGATGGAACGATTGAAGTCCTTGGTCTTGAAGATTTACCGCTTGAACTTCCGGTAATGGGAAAGGTGACCTTAAGTCATACTGGCGAGTCCCCCTTGGCCAACGCAAAAGAATGGCTCTATGTCACTCGGGAAGACGGTGTAAAAGGTCGAAGAGAAACTAATACCATGCCTCAATGGGCAGGCAGTTGTTGGTATTATATCGCCTATATCCTTCGGGAAAATAATCATTATCTGAATTTAAATGATCCAAAAGTACAGGAATTAGTTAACTACTGGCTTCCGGTAGACCTTTATATCGGCGGTACCGAACATGCGGTTCTTCATCTCCTCTATGCTAGATTCTGGCATAAGGTTTTATATGATTGCGGGATTGTGAAAACGGAGGAACCCTTCCAGAAGCTCTTTAATCAAGGAATGATACTCGGAGAAGACGGCGATAAAATGTCTAAATCAAAAGGCAATGTAATTAATCCCGATGATATTGTTAATAAATATGGCGCCGATACCCTAAGACTCTATGAAATGTTTATGGGTCCGCTTGAAGCGATTAAACCCTGGTCGACCTCGGGAGTTGAAGGACCGAGAAGGTTCCTTGAACGAGTTTATCGTTTCTATACCGAAATTGCCAATATCAAAGATGATGATTTTACCTTAGAAAAACTTTATCATCAAACGGTAAAGAAAGTAACGGAAGATTTTGAAAATCTTCGCTTTAATACAGCAATCAGTCAAATGATGATTTTCGTTAACGAATGTTATAGACATCCATATCTACCTTTTGAGTATTTAGAAGGATTCTTAAAACTTTTAAATCCTATAGCACCGCATTTGACCGAAGAACTTTATCACAATGTCCTAAATTATGAAGAATCAATTGCTCATAGTTCATGGCCGACTTATGATGAAGCTAAAACAAAAGAAGAACTATTTACAGTTGTTATTCAAATTAACGGTAAAATTCGTGACAAGGTAGAAGTAGATTCCAATATTTCCAAAGAAGAGCTTGAAAAAATGGCTTTAAGTCGTGAAAAAATAAGTTTTTACCTTAATGATCAAAAGGTTAAAAAGATTATTGTTGTTCCGAAGAAAATTGTAAATATAGTTATTTAAGCACCTTTTTGGTGCTTTTTATTTTTTAAAAAAGGAAAATTAATTTTCTAGAATAATATCCTTATGGGGGGTTAGCGTGAAGTGTAGAGAACGGAGAACTTTCTTCAATATTTTCAAGGTTTTTGATTGTCGGGGTTGTAGACATTTGGAAGAGGATGAATTCATTATTATTGGGAATAATAACGTTAGTATATATCATCTTTTCGAGGACTGCCCACATTTAGAAATAGATAAAGACTATCTTTATTTTTATTCTCAAAAACTAAAGAGATTAATGCTTGATGCGATAATTTATCAGGAGGAGATTCTTTTAATATTTATTGAAGAGTTTTTCCTCGAAAAGCATTTTGATATCATCGAAAAATTGCTTGAGGTTGGTTTGAGTATACAAATCATTACCGAATGACAAAATTTAAGTAAATATCTTAATCGTTTTTAATGCATATAATAATTTAGTATGTTATAATTAAACACAAAGGAGATGAAAATATGAAGGTAAAGATTCGTGGCAAAAACAAGTTTGAGCCTTCGGAAGCGATCAAATCCTATGCCTCCGAGAAGCTTCAGAAGTTGGACCAATACCTGAACAAAAAAAATGAAGTTGAAGCTTATGTCTTATGTAAAGTGTATGATACCCATCATACTGTAGAAATCACAATCCCGACTAAAAACATAATTTTAAGGGCTGAAGTGAAAGCAGAAACCATCTATTCCGCAATCGATTTGGCGATTGAGAAACTTGAGTCGCAGATTAGAAAACACAAGTCGAAGATTTACAGAAGTTTGAAACGTCGGGCGGGGGTTGCCCAGTATTATTCATCCAATACCGATTTCGATCTCGAGAAAATGGAAACGGAGATTAAAACTACTAATCTTGTAAAGGCGAAAGCCTTAGAATTGAAACCGATGAATCCGGATGATGCTATTATGCAAATGGAAATGCTCGGACATGATTTCTTTGTTTTCCTGAATATTGAAAACGACAAAGTTTGTGTTGTCTATTTGCGTGAAGAAGGAAATTATGGTATTCTTGAAACCGATCATTAAGATACAAGAGTCAGAAATGACTCTTTTTTAATTTTTGTCCAGTCCCCGGTGAAGTCTTGAAAAATTACTTGAATAATTCCGGTTTTAGTGGTATGATAAACTTAATATATAAGATAGAAAGAAAGGAAGAAAACCTGTGTTTAAAAGTTTATTTGATCCTGGATATAAAGAATTGAAAAGGGTGAGGAAGATTGCGGAAGCAATAGATGCCTTGGCACCCGAATATAAAAAACTCTCTGATTCGGAACTGAAAGCGAAAACCGCTGAATTTCGCACTCGGCTTTCGGAGGGAGCGAGGATGGAGGATATCCTTGTAGATGCGTTTGCGACCGTCCGTGAAGCCGCGACTCGTGTCCTCGGTTTGACCCCTTTTAAAGTGCAATTGATGGGCGCAATTGCGATGCACGGAGGCAATATTGCGGAAATGAAAACCGGTGAAGGTAAAACTCTGACTTCGACACTGGTTGCTTATCTGAATGCTCTTCCCGGCGAAGGTGTTCATATCGTTACCGTTAACGAATACCTTGCCAGCCGTGATGCTACGGAAATGGGAGAATTATTTAAATGGCTGGGCTTAACCGTCGGACTTAACCTTCGGGAATATTCCGCGGATGAAAAAAGAGCCGCTTATGCTTGTGATATCACCTACTCTACAAATAATGAACTCGGATTTGATTATCTTCGTGATCATATGGTGATTTATAAAGAACAAATCGTTCAACGACCGCTAAACTTTGCCATTGTTGACGAGGTTGACTCGATTTTGATTGATGAAGCAAGAACCCCTTTGATTATTTCCGGCGGTGCGAAGAATACCGCGAGTCTTTATAAACAAGCTAATCTTTGTGTTCGGAATCTGACCGAGGAAGAAGATTATGAAATTGATATCAAGTCTAAACATATAACTTTGACCGAAAAAGGTATGGAGAAAGCAGAAAAATTCTTCGGAATTGAAAACCTCTATGATATTAAATATGTCAGTCTGCTCCATCATATCAATAATGCTCTGCGGGCTAATTTTATTATGCAGAAAGATGTTGACTATGTTGTTCAAGAAAATAAAGTCATTATTGTTGACTCCTTTACCGGACGTTTAATGCACGGTCGTCAATATTCCGAAGGTTTACATCAAGCAATCGAGGCCAAGGAAAATGTTGAAATAAAGAAGGAAACCCGAACGGTTGCGACGATTACATTCCAGAATTACTTCCGGATGTATAAAAAACTTGCCGGTATGACCGGTACGGCCAAAACCGAGGAAGAGGAATTTCGGAATATTTATAACATGTATGTTGTTGAGGTTCCGACCAATGTTCCGGTGATTCGGATTGATGATCCCGATTTAATGTTTTTAACCGAAAAAGCTAAGTTTAATGCGATTGTAAATGATATAGCCGAACGTTATCGCCGCGGGCAACCGGTTTTAATTGGGACAATTTCGATTGAAACCAGTGAATTGCTTTCTAGGTTGCTGACAAAAAAAGGTGTTCCCCACAATGTTTTAAATGCTAAGCAACATGAACGAGAAGCGGAAATTGTTGCTCATGCCGGTGAAAGAGGTTCAGTTACTCTTGCCACCAATATGGCCGGTCGGGGAACCGATATTAAACTCGGACCCGGAGTTGTAGAACTAGGAGGGCTCGCGGTTATCGGTACCGAGCGCCATGAATCGCGTCGTATCGACAATCAGTTACGCGGTCGGAGCGGACGTCAGGGCGACCCCGGTTATTCAAGATTCTATCTTTCGGCTGAAGATGAACTTCTTCGTCGTTTCGGTAGTGACCGGTTTAAGACGATGCTCGGAATGATAGTTAATCAACAAGGAACTGAAGTTCCCCTTGAATCGAGAATGTTTTCCAGATTTGTAGAAAACGCGCAAAAGAAAATTGAAGGAAACAACTTCGACAGTCGGAAAACTTTGCTTGATTATGATGAGGTTTTAAGACACCAAAGAGAGATTATTTATAAACAAAGAAATGAAATTCTCTTTCTTGATGATATCACCGATATTATCCTGAAAATGATGTATAATACAGGTGGGAAGCTTATCTATGGTGCGCTTTCTGATGAAAGCCGCGGATTAATCGACGGCAAGAGGTTGATGAAAGATATTAATGGCACCTATTTTCCGCTAGATTATGTCCATTCTGAAGATTTTGACGGTAAGGATTTTGATACCGGAATTGAAATTTTTATGGGAAAATGTCGAGCTTTACTAGAAGAGAAAAGACAGCAATTTCCTCAGGAAGTTTATTTAGAATTTTTGAAAGTCGTCCTTTTACGGGTTGTAGATACCTATTGGATGGAACATATCGATGCTATGAGCGAACTGCGTCAAGCAGTTAGACTCCAAGCCTATGCTCAAGTTAATCCTCTTCGCGAATATCAAGAAGTCGGTTTCCAGAAGTTTGAAACAATGATTGAGTCAATTGAAAATGATGCTACTCGCTTTGTAAACCGGGCTCAGATTCGTGATAACTTGCAAAGAGAAGCGGTCATCAGACCGGTTGCCACTCATTCCGGTAATGACGATGATGTAAAAAGAAAACCAATTGTGAAGGAAGGAAAGGTTGGAAGAAACGCCCCCTGCCCTTGTGGTTCAGGCAAGAAATATAAAAATTGTTGCGGAAGATAAATATGGAAAATTACGAAATTGTAAAAAAACTGGAAGAATATCGGACCCGCATTGTTGAATTGCGCCGAGCGGTAAAAATCGAGGAAGTTCAAGATTTGCTTACCGCCGATGAGGCATTAATGACCGATCCTGACTTTTATAAAGATATGAATTCGGCCCAAAAAGTTTTGAAACGAGTTAAAACAGGAAAAGATATTATTGAAACTCACCGAAACTTAGTGGAATTACTGGAAGAGTTAGAACTATATTTTGAAATGCATAAAAACGGTGAAGCTGAATTGGACTCAGAAATCGAGGAAATTATTAATAAAATTGAAAATGAACTCGGTGATTTTGAAATCAAAATGCTTCTGAGCCATGAATATGACGATTGTGATGCAATTGTTGAATTGCATCCTGGGGCAGGCGGAACCGAATCTCAAGATTGGACGCAAATCCTCTTTCGGATGTATACACGTTATGTAGAAAGAAACAATTTTAAATTAGAAATTGTCGACTATCTTGACGGTGAAGAAGCCGGAATCAAAAGTGTTACTTTTGTGGTTTCCGGCGAGAAAGCCTACGGAAAATTAAAAGGCGAACAAGGAGTTCACCGACTGGTGCGTATTTCTCCCTTTGATTCAAATTCTCGTCGTCACACTTCGTTTTGTGCCTGTACGGTAACACCGGCGATTGAAGATGATGTCAGTATCGAGGTCAAGCCGGAAGATATCCGCGTCGATACTTACCGATCCAGCGGGGCCGGCGGCCAGAAGGTCAATAAAACCGATTCCGCTATCCGGATTACTCATTTAAAAACTGGAATTGTTGTTACTTGCCAGAATGAAAGAAGTCAAATTCAGAATAAAGAAAGAGCTCTTGCTATTTTGAAAAGTAAACTATATCAACTTGAACTAGAAGAAAAGGAGAAAAAGTTGAAAACAATTAAGGGCGAAGCCAGTCAGAACAGTTTTGGTTCCCAAATTCGCTCTTATGTCTTCCACCCTTATAATTTAATCAAAGACCATCGCACCAACTTTGAGATTGCCAATGTTGGTCCGGTTATGGATGGTGAAATCGAAGGTTTCATCAACGCCTACCTAAAATCGGAATTTAATCTGAGGTAAGCAATGGAAGTTAAAAAAGATATCAGAAAGAAAATCAAAGAATGGCTGAACATTGTTGTCGGGGTTGCCCTCGCATCCTTTGCGTTCAGCTTTTTCCTAAACCCCAAGAATATTGTAATCGGCGGAGTATCCGGTGTCGGTATTCTTTTGAAAAGCCTAATTGCCGGTTATAACCCAGCTTATACAATCTTAATTATTAATATGGTGCTTTTAGTTTTTGGGCTAATATTACTCGGACGTGATTTTTTCATCAAAACCGCCTTCGGTTCATTGCTTTTTCCGGTCTTCATCGGTATCTTTGATTTCCTTTATGCCCGTATAAATATCGATGTAACGAAACTAGATATGGTTTTAATCGTACTTTTCTCGGCAATAATCATGGGAATCGGACTCGGTACCGTTGTTAGAAACGGTGCCACCACCGGAGGTACGGAGGTAATCCAAAAAATTCTTTTTAAATTTTTCCATATGCCTTATTCCTTATCGCTATATATTTTAGACGGAATAATAATTGCTCTCGGCCTAATATTTAATGTTACCGACTTACAAACATTCTTGTATGCGATTGTTTTCACTTATCTATGCGGAGTTGTTGTTGATACGATAGTTTTTGCCGGTTTTAATAAACGGGCTGTTTACATCATCTCCGATAAATATGCCGAAATTAGAGATGAAATTATTCATGATTTTGAAAGAGGTGTAACCAGTATCAAGGTAATCGGCGAGTATTCAAAAAATGAAAAGACGCTTTTACTTTGCGTGCTTCCTTCAAATGAATATTTTAAATTAAGAAATATTGTTGAGAAAATTGACGAAACCGCCTTTTTCTTTGCTGTGCGTGCCAGTGAGGTGCGGGGAGAAGGCTTCACTTATGAGTGATATCAAGATACTTAATGTCTCGAAGCAAGGTAAGAAATATAAAGTTGAGACTTCCTTAAAGGAATATATATTTACCGCAGATACAATAATAAAGTTTTTAATATCCAAAGATAAAGTCTTTTCGGAAACGGAATTTACCGAGGCCATTAAATATGACTCTTTTAGCGTAGTTTTAAATAAGACCTTAAATTTTCTCTCATATCAAAATCGCAGCGTTCAGGAAGTCAGGAATTATTTAACTCAAAGAACTGATTCTGAAGAAACTGAAAAAATTATCAAAAGGTTAACAGATCTCGGTTATCTAAATGATTCCGACTATGCCAACTCTTATCTTGATTATGTCCTTAGGAATTATAAAGGTCCGAGATTTCTTGAAGAAAATCTTAAAAGTAAGGGGATTGACGAAGCCCTTATTAAAGAGACACTAAAAAAATATGATGATGAACTAGAAAAAAAAATTCTTTCGGAGTTTATCGAAAAGCATAAGAATAAACAAAAGAATAAACCCTTAAAAAAACAAAAGCTCTTAATGATGCAGAGGTCACAACGCGCAGGTTTTAATTTTGAAGCCATTTCCGATTGTTTGAAAAAGACGGATTTTGTTGACGAAAGCGAAGATCAACTAGCCAAGGAAATAGAAAAATTGGCGAACAAATACTCAGAACTTGATTCGCGGGGACAACGTGATAAAATTATCAGTCGCCTGATGAGATTAGGCTATACCTATTCCGACATCCTCCTACATTTAAATAACGAGGAATAATTACTATCTATCCTCATAAAATTTAATGGGTGAGGATAATTGAATAAAAGAAAAGGAAAGGAAAACCGACAAAAGCCTAGTAATCTTGTTAATTACAAGGACTTGGAAAGAAATGTTCTCGAAGAAATCGCTAGTGAATTTCAAAATAATAAAAAAGAAAAAGGGAAATAATCCCTTTTTTTAGGAGAAAGATATGGACAAGATACAGCTTGAAACAAGAAATTTTTTGGAGTTAAAGCTCCTTGACGGTCTTAGACCGATTGTTTTAATTGCTCCCGGAGGTGGTTATCATTATACTTCTTCACGGGAAGCCGACCCAGTTGCGAAAGTTTTTCAAAAAGCGGGTTTTCATTCTGGAATCATCTACTATCGGGAAACAAAATTGTTATATCCGGATACGGTAAAAGAACTTTCGGAATTTGTCCGGGAAATAAGAATACATTCCGGGGATCTTAATATAAAAACTGATGGTATTTATTTGCTTGGTTTTTCAGCCGGAGGACATTATGTCGCAAGTCTCGGAGTGGATTGGGAAAAATACGGGAAAGCCACCCGTCCCGATGCTTTAATTCTGGCTTATCCGGTTATTACCGGGAAAAAAGGCTTTTCCCATGAGGGTTCGATTCAAAACCTTTTCGGTGAAATTTCCGCTGAAGTAAGAGCTGATTTCTCGCTTGAATATCGTGTAAACGCCTCTACCCCACCGACTTTTCTCTTTCATACAGTTACCGATCAAGCGGTAAGCTATCAAAATTCTTTGCTTTTCTTTGAAGCTTTATCAAAAAACAATGTCAAGACGGAAATTCATCTTTTTCAAGAAGGACCGCACGGATTATCTCTTGCCAACCGAGAAACTGCTTATGAGAATGAAGATCCGCTTGAATTCGAAAGAAAATACAGACGGATATCAATTTGGCCTGACTTGGCCGCATCATTTTTATTTGAAATAGAAAAAAGCGATCATTGATCGCTTATTTTAAAAAAGTCTTTGAGGAAATGATAGACACCATTTTCATCTAGACTACTGGTTATATAATCGGCAATTTCTATGAGCTCCGGATGAGCATTTTCCATTGCGACACCGATTGATGCAAATTCACACATTTCCAAATCATTATGACCGTCGCCGATAGCAATGATTTTTTCTTTCGGAATATTGTATAAAGAAGCTATATTCTTTAGTGCATTTCCTTTTGAAGTTAAGGGACTATAGATTTCCGAAATAACAAAATTATTTGCATCCCAAAATCTCAGATTTAGTCTATCTCCGTATTTTTCTTTTAAATATTTCTGAAGGATTATTTCCGATCCTTTAACGGATAGGGCGATAATTCCGTTTGGATTTGAGTAGAGGATCTTATTCATTTCTCCCGTAAAAAGATTTCCGCCTTCGGTATGAAGATAGGGTTTGATTTCTGCCGTGTCTTTCCAAAGGAAAATTTCATCTTCAATCTCGCAGAAAACATTAATTAAAACTTCCTTTAAATCTCGAGTCAGATCAATCAAAATTTGACGATCGACGGTGATCATTGTTTTTTTAAAACTGGGATCTTTGGGATGGTGGACCAAGGCGCCGTTATAATTTATAATCGGGGTACTTAGGTCAAGTAATTGATAATAAAACTTTGAGGATCGCCATGGTCTTCCCGTCGCAATAATAATTTTATTAGTTTTTGATAATTTTTTTAGTAGTTTGAAACTGACCTTATCATATTCGTCGAAGTTTTTGATCAAGGTTCCGTCCAAGTCTATTGCAAGTAAATAATCTCTTTTCATCTAAAAAACCTCTTTCAAATCATATCATAAAGCCAAAACTTTGTCCACAAATAAATAAGAGTCCTTGCATAAAAGGGGTAATTATAGTAAAATATGAATAGCAATAACCAGAAAAGAGGTGTACGATGCAATTAGATCTAGTCCGAGCAGTCCGGGACTTCTTTTCCGATCTTTTCGGAAAATTTTCTCTTGAAAATCTGCTCATCCTCTTAAGCGGTGTTGTTATTGGATTTATCCTTTGTTTTTTAATCTACCTTGTGATAGTTGTTTCTTCTTTTAAGAAAGATGAAAAGAATTTAATTGTTTCGGAAATTCTGGTGGATAATGAAAAAATCGAAAGATTAATCCGCAGCGCTAAAAATCAGTTTTTAGAAGAATCTGCAAGTGCATCGACCGGTCAAAAAATTAATGATTTAAAAACCATTTCTTGGAATTTGATTCATGACATTGCTAAAGTTTATTTCCCGGAATCTAATTATCCAATCTATGAACTTTCCATAGATGAATTAATGACTTTAATTCATTATATAACCGATCGCGTCAATTCAATGTTTAAAGGTCCGATATTAAAACCTTTAAAGAAAATCAGAATTTCTTATATTCTGAAAATTATTGATACTAAGAAAAAAATAGATGAAAACAAAGCCGTAAAAACTGCTAGTAAATTGAAGACTCCTTGGAAGGCGACTATGTCCGTACTCAATATCTTCAATCCCGTTTATTGGGTAAAGAAGTTGATGATTTCTACAACCCTGGTTGCGGTAACCAATAAAATCTGTGGCATCATCATTGATGTTGTCGGGGAAGAGACGAACAAGGTCTACAGCAAAAGTGTTTTCAATATGGAAAAAAAGACAAACCTCGAGATTGAAAGAGAAATTCTCGAATTGGAACAAATGGTTGATGAAAAATAGGAGAAAGATATGGCAAAGAAGGACTTTTACATACCTAAGATTGAAGTAGATAACAATAATAAAAAAACTGAGACCGAGAGCGAGGAGACCAAAAAGTATCGCCCGGATCGTTTTGTTTCCCCTTATTCAGGAACTAAGGTCAAAGACATTTCCTCCTTTCCCTATATAAAATATGGGAATCGTGGTTCTCAGTATGAAGGCCTTCGTGACAGATCATTAGTTCCGGAGGAAAAAATTATTGAAAAATACGGTACAAAATATTATGAGTTCAAACAAATTCAGGGCATGAAAAAAGATTCCGAAGAACCTCTGACAAAGATTCTGGAAGAAGATTTATTTGAAAAAGGACAGTCGGGAAAAAATAATGATGAACCCTTAGAAGAAGAACTAGGTAAACTGAGAGATCTTCCTCCGATAGATGAAGAATATGATTTTTACGGAAAGACAATTTATTCTAAAAACGGTATTGATTCGAATACACCGGAGTTTATAACCTCTATAAGGAGAAAACCAGAAGTTTCAAACGGAAATAATAGAATGACCGGCTATGATACTCGGGGGTATAATCCCTCTTTTCCTCAAAAAAAGCGGAGCGGAAAATATGTTGCGCCTCCCCTTAACTTATTGAGACGGGATCAATCTGCTCGTGCAAGTGATTATTCCAGCGTTAATTATCAAAAAGAAATAATTGACCGAACTTTAAGCGATTTTCGAATCGGCGGTCGCGTTGTCCACTTTACCAAAGGCCCGACGGTCACCCA
>CALEGD010000027.1 GCA_937877075.1 uncultured Acholeplasmatales bacterium | reverse complement strand
ATACTATCATCATCACTTCCGTGCTGTTGTCCCCAACCGGAAGTGATGATGATAGTATCTCCGGCATTATATCCAAAGTCTTTCGCAACCTCAGTTGCAACAATATTAAAGAGACTAATATCGGTAACCACTTCCCGATATGTAGGAGAAACACCACAATAATAACTGAGGCGACGACAGGTATCAATGCTATCCGTAACGGCTATAATCGGAACAGAAGGACGGAATTTACACATTCTCTTGGCAGTACCACCGGTTTCCGTAAAAGCAACAATCGCTTTTACATTCGGTAGGGTTAGCGCCGTTTGAGCAACGGCAATTCCGATTGCATCATTAACAGTTTTTTGAGAAGTTTTTAAAGAACGCAAAAGCTTGTCTTCATAAGGAATAATCCCTTCAATCGCCTTAGCAATCCGGTCCATCGTCTGGACTGCTTCTACTGGGTACTCTCCGGCAGCAGTTTCTCCGGATAACATAATTGCATCAGCACCGTCAAGAATTGCATTCGCAACATCCGATGCTTCGGCTCTGGTCGGACGTGGAGCCATCATCATTGTCTCTAACATATGGGTAGCGATAATAACCGGTTTTCCAGCTTCATTAGCTTTTTGAATAATCTTCTTTTGGTAGATAGGTACGATTTCAGTAGAAACTTCAACCCCAAGATCGCCTCTTGCAACCATAATTCCATCAGCTACTTCAAGAATTTCACCGAGGTTATCATAGCCTTCTTGGTTTTCAATCTTAGCGATAATTTCAATATCTTCTTTTCCAATTTCTTTCAATAATCTTCTGATTGAAAGAATATCTTCGGCTTTTCTGACGAATGAAGCAGCAATCAAATCGACGCCGTTTATCGCAGCAAATCTGATATCTTCATCATCTTTTTTGGAAAGGAAAGGCATGGAAAGGTGAACATTAGGCACATTAACACCTTTCTTGCTTTTAATATATCCAGAATTCTTCACTAAGCATTTCATGGTTTCGCCGTCACATTCCAAAATATCGAGGCGCATCTTCCCGTCATCAATCAAAAGATAGTCCGCCGTTTTTACATCCTGAAATAATTCAAGACTGGAAATATGGAATTGTTCATGATTTCCGACAACATCTTCCTTTACGATCCTGACGATATCGCCTTTTTGAAAGTATACCTTACCGTCCTCAAAAATACCGGTACGAATTTCCGGTCCTTTAGTATCGGCCATAATACCAATGTAACGATTCATTTTTTCTGCTATCTTTCGTATTTTTTGAATTCTTTCCCCTTGGTCTTGAAAGGCAGCATGGGAGAAATTCAAACGAGCAACATTCATTCCGGCTTCAATTGCCTTTTCAAGCATCTCTTCGCTATCAATTGCCGGGCCGACTGTACAAACAATCTTAGTTTTTCTTTTCATTTTTCCTCCGAATACAAAAAATATGCTCATAGATGAGCATAATGCTTTCAAAATGGAGGCTCCAACCAGATTTGAACTGGTGATCACGGTGTTGCAGACCGTTGCCTTAGCCGCTTGGCTATGGAGCCACTAGCTCTCAGCATTAAATATTATAACAAATTTTTTATTCCAAAGCAAGACAAAATCAAATAATTCTTATTTTGGTTCCTTCTTCCCATAGTATATGCAATTAAAAGTGAAGTTTTCCTTTTTCGCCAATAAAAATGAACTTCAATTCGTTTCACTTATAGAAAAGCAAAATATTATGAAAATTCTAATGATTATGAAGGATTGTCTTGCCTCTGTTTAAATGTTATAATAAAACATGGTAGGAGGCTTTATGAAAAATTTAGAACAATATCTCGAAGCTTTAAAACATAAGGATGAAGAAGCTTTTACTTCTGTTTATAATGAAACCAAGTATGCAGTTTATTCCTTAATTTTATCAATAATTAAAGATCGTAATCTTGCTCAGGATATAATGCAAGAAACCTATATTACTATGCTTGAAAAAATTGATTCCTACCGTCCTGGCAGCAATTTTAGAAATTGGTTATTAACAATTTCTCGAAATAAAGCCATTGATTATTATCGAAAAAAACAAAGGGAAGAATTAATAGACCCAGATGTTCTTCAGATAAGTTCTTCCCCTGTCGGTGAGGAGGCAACCTTATTGTCGGAAGTTTTGGAATTACTAAATCAAAAAGAACGGAGCATTCTTCTACTTTATATTGTACAAAATTATAAACATCGCGAGATAGCAGAAATACTGGGACTTCCTTTAGGAACCGTCCTCTGGCTTTACCAAAAAGCTTTAAAGAAAATCAGAAAATACTGGAAAGAGAGGTGAAGAAAATGAGAAAAGAAATCTTTTCAAGAATTCAAAAACAAATTCAAAAAGAAACACCTGAACTTGATTTACGGAAAATTCTTGATACTGCCATCATACCGGAAACTAAAATTATTAAAGTTAATACTGAAACTTCGAAATCAAAATCGATGATGTCGATCTTTTTTAAATATGCAATTTCCTTCGCTTTAATCTTTTTCTTGACTTGGATATTTATTCCTTCCATATCGCCTTTTAAAAGCCAGAGAAACGAAAATCCGGAAAGCGAGACTAGACCTGATCTTCCAACTTATCTTACTCCGGCTCTCAGTTTATACTTCCTTAAAGAAAATAAGGGTATTGAACAAGTCGGAGAGGATGGTCTTCAAATTTATCTCCAAGATGATATTATCTTTTTAAATCATTATTTTAAGTCAATCGAAGCCGCTTTCTTTTCTACTCCAAATTTTCAAAAAAAAGAAGCTCTCTCCGGTTATCATCACTTAGTAATTTCCGAAAAGACAATCCTATATAAAGAAACTAAACTTGGTGAAAAAACTAATCTCGAGATAAAAATTATCGATAAAAATCAAGAATATTATCTTGAAGGTTACTTGACCGGCAATAATCTTTATCTCAAACTCACCCTTTCCCAAAACTCTTTTCTGGAAATGAATTGGAAAAATGATTGGGAGTTTAAAATCTTTGAAGACGGTAGATTAATAAGCCATGCCCTAATCAAAGAGACAGAGACAGGTATTGAACTGATTAACATGTCTTATCATAATATGAAGATCTATTATATAATAAACCAGAAGCAGAATACATACGAAATTGAATATGATGTAAGATCTTATATGGAGGTTATTGAAGGCGACCAACAAGAATATAATGGCCAAGAAAAAGCAGGGATGATTATTGTAAATATTGATGATATTCTTAATTATGAGGTAAAAATCAATCAAAACACCTATTATTTTAATTCAAAAGGATAACACAAAAGGGACCGCAAAAGCGGTCCCTTTTCATTTAATTCAGCTTAAATTTTTTTAAAGTCTACAACATCAATAATGAAGAGTGTAGCCCCACCGACAGTGACTTCAATCGGAGTCGATTGAATAATTCCATATTCACTGATTAAAGAACTCGGAACAAGTTCATTCCTGGTTCGTGAGAAATCAGTAATGATCTTAACTATTGAATCAACATCTTCAGCTTTAGCACCAATCATTAAGGTTGTATTTCCTTTTTTCAAGAAACCGCCGCTGGAAGCTAATTTTGTAACAAAGTATCTTCTCTTCACCAGTTCTTTCATCAAGGAAGAACTGTCGTCATTTGATACAATCGCAATAATAAGTTTCATCGTCTCACCTCTTTATTAGATATTATTTACAAAAGTTTTAAACCCGTTTAACCCGGCGATGACTGTTTGTTTATCTTGATAACTAATATCCTCATCGGTAAAGGTCGGTTTCATTGGGTGTTCGACATCCTTTAAGACATAGTTCAACATTGTTGCTATTGAACCTCCGATTACACGTGAGTAATCACAGAAAGCATCCGCCAAAAGTAGAGTATCCGCATTCGAAATCGTCGCCATATTAATATTATCAAAACTGAGACCCGCCCTCTTCATGGCTTGAATAGCTTCTAAGAACCCGGAAAGGTCACTAGATTGAATATTTCCGTTTAAATCAAATTCACCGCGCCTTACAACCCCGGCCTCGGAATCAGTGCTGGTTTTATGATAATACCATTGATAGCCATTATCAGGTTCTTTAATCAATCCGCTTAAGGCTCCTCCGTCAATTAAATTAGAAATCATATCAGCGAGAGTTGCTTCTAAAACTCTTGACTTTAAGGCTATCTCAAAATCTACAGTCAGTAAATTACCCATGGCAAAGTCAAAATCTTCAAACGAATCCTCTCCGAGTAAAACCTTAACCCCGGCAAAGAATCTTCTCAGTTCGCCTTCGTCATTTTCCGTCTTTTCCCAAACCAAGTTTTCGTCTTCGAAATAATAGTAGCGTAAATCCGTAGCATCAGGAATAGTAAGCTTATCGGAAGTAATGATAAAACTTATCGCCGAAGCTTCTACAACTCTTGATCCAAGTAAGGTTTCTTGATCAGATCCGAGGAATTTATCAACCTCGAATGTTGTTGCTTCAAAACTTCCTTCTCCGATTAATATCTCTATTGCTCTTAAGAATCTTCTAAGTTCTCCTTCATCATCCA
>CALEGD010000026.1 GCA_937877075.1 uncultured Acholeplasmatales bacterium | reverse complement strand
TTCTGCTTGAGCCCTTATTTCTTTAGAAAAGGGCTCATCTTTTAAGATGATCCCTCCGGTATCAATAATACTAAATTCTTGATTCAACCATGAAGTTTTACTATAGATTCGGTCCCTGGTTATCCCGCTGGCATCATCTGTAATTGACAGTCTCTCTCCTACTATCCGATTGAATAAGCTGGACTTGCCAACATTAGGCCGACCAACTATAGCAACTACTCCACGCATATTTATCTACTTTTTAAAACCTTTCAATTGATCTTCCAGTAAATCACCAAAAGTATTAGATAATTTATCTTGATTTTTAAGGAATTTACCGTAAGTTTCGCGTTCTTGTCTTTCATATTCGGCTCTCATATTAACAACGAGACGAGTTCTGATTGGATCAAAGACTCTAACCTTTACTTTTAAGACATCGCCCTCTGCGACAGGACCATGAGAGGTACTGATACTGCGTTTAGGTAAATAACCGACAGCTCCGTCAAGAGACACTTTATATCCTTCTTTCAGTTCTTTCGTAACAGTTACTTCAACTGAGTCATTAACTTTGCAAGTTAATTTTTCCCAAGGATTTTCAGTAAGTTGCTTTCTGGAAAGAATGATTCTTTTCTTATGAGGATCAATTTCAATGATTTTAGCAGAAATTGTTTCATCAACATTAACGAAATCAGTAATATAAACATCCCGTTCATAAGCAAATTCGCTCTTCGGTAGGAAGCCGGTAACATCGTCTGAAAGTTCCATTACGAGACCGGAATTATTAATTTCTATTACTTTACCTTCGATAATAGCGCCGACTTCTTTATCGGCTACAAAATCCTGCCAATAATTAGGGAGCAATGCTTTTCTAGATAGACCAACATGATCATTATTAATCTTAATAACCTGAACTTTAACTTCATCACCAATGTTTAAAACTTTGTCTACTTTATAAACACGTCTATGATCAAGTTCAGAAATATGAAGCAATCCTTCCACTCCATCAGCAATTTCTACAAATGCTCCGTAGGATTCTATATTCTTTACAACGCCATCAAATACCTGTCCGACTTCAACGGTTCCCAGGAAAGCGCGTTTTTCTTGACGTTTCTTGATTGCATTAGCGACAGTTTGAGAAACAATCAATCTGATGCGTCCGTAATCGATACGAATCGGAGCAACCTCAATTTCAGAACCAATGAAGCTTTCTTTTTCTTCTTCGGTAATCGCAACTTGGCTAGATGGAAGTAGGCATGAAAAATCTTCATGTTTTAGTAAATAACCCACATTAAGCTCTTTTACAACTTTTGCGTTGATGGTCCCGTGATTCTTAATTATTTCGTCGAACTTCTTTAACTCATTGCGCATTTTCAATAGCAGAGTTGAGAAGATGAATTTTCCACCGTCAGGATATATTTTCTTAATAACAACCTGTACCCGGTCGCCTTCAAGAAAGAGGTCAAATAAATCTTCATCTTCATGGATATCAGCAGTGTCTTTTCGGAAAAGAAAACCTTCTTGTCCGTCATCAAGTTGAATTAAGACTCTTTCTTCCTTAGCCCTTAAGACTCTGTTTCCGCGTCTTTCTTCCGGCCGTGCTTCGATGACTTCAACAACCGTTCCTTCAATAACCTGAAGTTCGCGATATTTAGGTTTTTCATCTTTTTCTTCGACTTCATTTTCTTCTACATCATCCGGAGCTTCGATTTCTGCAGATTCCTGATCTTCTTCTTCAGCTATTTCTTCTTCAGCTGTTTCTTCTCCAGCTGTTTCTTCTCCAGCTGTTTCTTCTTCAGCCGCTTCTTCTTCAGTGGGAGTTTCCTCTACTACCGGAGCTTCTGCAACAACTTCTTCGGTTGTTTCCGGTTTTTCCTCTGTGGCAGCAACTTCTTCAGTTTCAGGAACTACATTTTCTTGTACTTCTTCAGTAGCTGTTTCTTCATTTTGAAGCATTGTGTTTTTTTGTTCTAAATTCTCCATTTTGTAACCTCTTTTCAAAACTAACTTAATTATCTCTTCAATAACTTCATCAACATTTAATTTAGATGTATCTACCTCGACAGCGTCTTCAGCCTTTTGTAAAGGACTAATCGGCCGATTGCTATCCTTTTCATCACGTTCCTTAATTTCCTCGATCGTTGCAGCTAGGGTTTGAACAGTTTGATTTTTTTCCAATCTTTCGTTCATCCTTCGTTTCGCTCTTTCCTCAATATTTGCATTAAGGAAAATCTTTAGATCCGCATCAGGCAGGACCACAGTTCCAATATCACGGCCGTCCATGATTACATTCTTCTTTCCGGCCAGTTCTCTTTGAAGCTGTACCATTTTTCCGCGGACATAAGCGAAGCTTGATGCTAAGGAAACATTGTTAGTGACCTCTAAGGTTCTAATTTCCTCAGAAACATTTTTATCATCTAAAAACAATAGTTGATTCCGAAAATCGATTTTAGTTTCTTCTAGAAACTTATATTCTTCTTCTTGATACAAATTGATTTTTAAGTTCAATGCTTTTAAAGTAACAGCTCGATACATAGCACCGGTGTCAATGTATTCAAATCCAAGAATTTTAGCAACTTTTTTTGAAATTGTACTTTTACCTGCACCAGCAGGGCCGTCGATAGCAATACGCCAGTTCATATTTTACCTCTAAATTTTACTTCCCTATTATATCATATAGTTTAAAATAATTCAAACATTTATGAAAACTTTTTAACTTTGCTTGCTTTTAATTAATAATTTTTTAATTTCATGGGGTTTTAACTCTCTTACTTCCCCTTCTTTCAAACCTTCGGTAGTAAGGTCGCCGAATCTAATTCTTGTTAAATGTTTAACCGGGAAGCCGATTGCGGCAAACATTTCTTTGACTTGATGATATTTGCCTTCTTTTAAAATAATACCAGCCAAAGAAGATTTGTTTTTCCGATCTACCGATTCCAAATATGTCTTACAACGTCTAGTAGTATAGTCGCC
>CALEGD010000025.1 GCA_937877075.1 uncultured Acholeplasmatales bacterium | reverse complement strand
GAAATTCCACTACCATGATTTTCATTTGGTGAAGAAGAAATAATTTTTGCATTTGAATCATTAACGATGAATCCCAAATAAATACCCTCCTGGTGTAAATAACTAATGGTTTCAACCTCTACAGTATTATCTGCTTCAGTGGCATAATAAGAATAACCGTTACGAACCCATTGCTCATCATCTAATAAACCGTCAACAATAATTCCTTTATTCTCGCTTTTTTGTTGAATAAAAAATTCTTTTTCAATTTTCCCAATCATAGCTTTGCAAATTAGAATTTGCTCCTTTACAAGTTCCTTTGGAATACTTAAAGTATAAGAACCATCTTGATTGTCTTTAATATAAGCGTTAATGTTTTCACTAAACTTTAATCCCAAAAGCGGGTTGAGTGATTTATTGTCTAAAAATGCAGAGAAGGTTTTTTCATAATATCCTTCTTCGTTTGCATCATCTACTAAAATTATTTCATCCATATAAATATTTTTGGTTGCTACCTTTTCCTCACTTAAAACAAGATAATTATTCAAATCCATTGTTCCGTCGCCCGTTAGAAGATGCCCATATCTTTCCGCATATTCACCATCGGCTTTTCTTCCAAATGTTCCAGGGAGAATAGTAATATTTTCCGGTTTCTCATTTAAACCAATTTCCTGATAGGGGAGAAAAATTTCTAAAGAATAATTATCATTTGTCATTACTGATTTTGTTTCTAAATTGAGATGAGTTGTAGCATCAGGGGTATACCATTTATTAGCGGAAACACCACTATACCTACCCACTCGGTAATAACCGTCGGCAAAAACTCTGATTTGCCAGCTGGTTCGAATACTAAATCTTCCATTGGTAAGAAAAAATACAATTCCAGCTCCGTGATTATTATCTTTTTCTGTGCTAATAATTTGAGGTTTTTTTTCATCTACAATAAAACCAAGATATATTCCTTTTTGACCAAAATGAGTTTTCATTTCGGTTGTTACAGTGACATTATTTTCTATAATCTGATAGCGGTAAGTATTTACCCATTCCGCTTCATCCAAAACACCGTCTATTTGCATATATGAATCGATCGTTCTTTTTACTGGAATCTCGAAGCGATTTTCAATTTTTTCATTACTTACTATAATCCATGAATAGGGAAATTGTGTTTTACAACCCGGATATCCCGTCCAAGTTCTTTCACTTTCAGAACTGTCAGATTCCACACGATTAAAAGCCGGAAAATATTGTATATAATCGCAAGGTTCATTAATATTTAAAGTCTTATAAGGAATAAACAGTTCAATGGAATATCCCTCACAAAGGCTTGTATTAATTAGTCCTTGAACGGTTGAAGCTGCTTTATAACTAGCAATCCAAGACGTAGCTTCACCATTTTGATCGTAGATATAGGTTTCTGTGGCAATCTCGCCATCAATTCCGGTAGGAACAAGACGAAAACTGAAAGTATAATTATCATTTATGTATTTCCCAAATTCATTTACATATATCTCAGCGCCAGAGTTTTTTGATGCTCGACGATCTGAATTATAATAAACTGCTGAGTCTTTTACAACAATTCCGAAATAAACTCCGAGTTCTCCAAGATAAGCAACCGTGCTCATCTTAATATCTTCGGAAACCTTGGATTCAAAAACTAGTTCATTTCCAGATACTTGATCCCAAATTTCTTCATCCATAACACCGTCAATTTTAATTTCAGGATCATTTTCTGGGAAGTCCCATTCGTTTTCCTCTGAAAAATCCGGCACTTGATATTCAGTCAATCCGGCTAAATCATTTTCATTTGCACAGCCGCTTAATGCTATAAAAATAGAAACTATCAGAAATAAATATATTTTTTTCATTCTCTTCTCCTATTTTCCCAGTACTACTATATCTGATATTGCTGCAACATCAGAGCCCACAGGTGCGCTGACATAAATAGTAATGGAATTAACTAAGAATTCATTAAACTCTGCAATTACTGAACCGCCGGGTCGCATCATTTCCTCATCTGCGTTCACATATAAATCCCAGTCAAATTCCATAATATTAATAAAAGCTATTCCTTTTGTCTTGTTGGATTTAAAAGAAAATTCAACTCGATCAACTCGAACAAAAGACTTGTCGTAATCATAACTGTTATAAACCATTAATGCTTTGATTGTGCGATAATCATCGAAATTTAACTTAATAACTGTAGAGGTGTTAAATTCAAACTCATGCACGTTTCCGAATTCATGCAATTGAAAAAGGCCATCGTTTAAATATTTGGTACTTGAAGTTTCAAGAGTATTAGTAGCCTCGATATTAGCTAATCCAGCAATATTTTCATAACCGGTAAAACTACTGATTTTAGGTTGCAAGGAATATGTCGGTCCATTAGCATATAATGTAAATAGTTCATTTTCGTTTTCAACCCAAAATACCTTATCAGTAGCTATTCCTCTTTCTAAGGTATTGCCATAATTGCGCTCAAGATGTTGATGATAAACAATCCATAATTCATCGTTTCTCTGTACAAAACAATGGTGACCACTACCCGACACATGATCCCAACTCATTTCAGCTCCAAGAACCAATCCCCCTTCTTCAAGTGATAATTTACGAAAATCACCTAAGGGAGAATCGGAAATTGCTTGGTAAACCGAATAGGTTTTTGAAGTCGCAGAATCAATTGAATAAGTTAGATAATACACCCCGTCCCGATAAAGCATCTGTGGGGCTTCATTAATTATTCCTTCTTCTACTTCCGTATACTCTTGACCATTAGTGCTTACCTTATTAACTTCTGTCAGCACCTTTACAGTTGAATAGTCGGGTGTTGCCCAATCTTTCATTTTCATTCCCCAAAGTCTACTTGTCTTATCAACATTTCGATTTTGAGTAAAATATAAATACTTCTCGTTTGTAACCGGATCAATGAAGGGACTAACATCAATAAAACTTCTTCCTGCTTTATATAGTTCGTGGTCAAGACCAATGTTTTCTAGAACAAAAATAGGGTCGCCAATTGTAATTGTAGTATTGTTTTGATTTGTTCCTGTCCATTGCTTAAAGGGGCCGCTTGGACTATCTGAAGAAGCCAATCCCAGATATTTTGTATTATAGTATCCTGCTTTAGTATTACTATTAGTAGCACTATAAAACAAATAATAAACTCCATCATCATAAATAACTTCCGGAGCCCAAATATTTGCCACTGACCAAGAATTATCTTCCGGTTCAAATACTACTCCTACAACTTCCCAATTTGTAAGGTCTTTTGATTTCCAAGCCATAATTCCTTTACATCCCAAGAGATCACTTGTAGCATATAAATAATACCACCCCTCATCTTCGCCTTCCGTAATGTAGATGCATTGCGGATCTGCTGAGCGTACTTCTAAATCATTTCTATAAAACAAGTTTTCATTATATAACCCGTTTTCAGCTATCCCACTAAAATAGGCCAATTCAATTTCTGCTTTTTTACAGGAAATTAAAAAAATTGATAAAAACAATATTAATAATAAAATTAAAGATTTATTAATCTTCTCACTATTCACTTTCATCTTCTCCTCCAAATTTTTTTATGACCGAATGCCAAGACAAATAGAAGCGTTTTCATCTGAACGAATCCTTTAATTACATTATATAAAGATATCGGATTACAGTAAACATTAAAAATTACCGAAAAGGTGGAATATATTCTCATTTTTTATATTAATTATCAATTTTCATCCAAATTATGGATGAAATAATTGACAATTTTTTTTTCGCATGTTATTATAAAAAAAAGGAGTAATTATGTATTATAACAAATCAGGCGAAAAAATAATTTGTTACAATGTCGGCCGGTCAAACGACTTTCTAAACTTTTATTTGGCCGGTATTACTTACCCTAATCCAAATTACTTTATTACTCACAATATTTCAAAACATAATCTTTGGGATCGTTATAATTTCGAATATGTTATAAAAGGTAAGGGCTATATCGAAACCCCTACCAAAAAATATGAAGTTAAGGAGGGCGATTGCTTTTTTCTGAATCGATTACAGCCGCATATTTATTATGCAGATAAGGATGAGCCCTACGAGAAAGCATTTATAGTCGTAAGTGGAAACTTCATTGATAATTTGCTTGCAAGTTACAAGATGAGCGACAGTGTTATTATTAGAAATGTTGATGTTGAAGACATTTTTATAGAAATACATCAAATTATTGATTTTCCGGGAGAAAATTTTGATTTATTGACACATCTCTTATTGAAACTAGTTCAAAAACTACATTCCTTAAATTATAAAGAAAATCCAAACTTACTTGGTTTAGCCGAAAAAATTAAAGCTTGTATAGATGATAATATTTATGAAAATTTAAATCTATTATCTCTTGAAAAAGCATTAAACATAAGTAAATCCCATATCGAAAGAGTATTTAAAGAGAACTACCAAATTTCGCCCATCAAGTATGCAAATAACCGTAAACTTGAACTTGCGGCCAGTCTAATTATTACAACAAATTTTTCAATCTCAAATATTGCAATGAATTTTTCTTTCAATGATGCGAAATACTTTTCTAAATGCTTTAAGGCCTATTTCGGAGTAAGCCCTACACAATATAAAAAAATCAAAATCTAATTACAAAAAAATCAGTCCGCATTATTGCGGGCTGTTTTATTCCAATGGATATAGACCTTTATTAACATAATTTGGATAATCGTTCTTGTTAATATGAATATCAAAGATACTGTGGCTATATAGTGTCCAAATAACTACAATATTTGTTGCTCCTATAAATAATAAGAGTAGGATTCCAATAAACCTAATCATAATAGCTGGAATTAAGACTGGAACCAAAAAAGGAAACAAGCTAATTAAGAGTATCAATAGATTTTTAGGAAAATATTTAAAAGTGAAAAGCAAACTTGCTTTTATTAGCATAAAATTACTTATCTGATAAAGAGAACTCATCGAAAAGATAAATATTAACATCATTAAAATCAAAACAAAAACAATAATTGTTAATCCGTAAAGGATAATGTTAATTGTGGAATTATCAAAGACTTGAATAGAATAATAATTAAAGATATATTGGAACAAGAATACGAGCATTCCAATAAATATACCAAGGAAGGCAAATTGTTTCCAACTTTGTTTTATTCCTTTTCGAAAATCATAAATTATACTGACCGCCTCTCCCCAACACATTCTTCTAATAATATAATAAAATCCCGATAAACCAATACATCCTAAAACAAAGAAGGGAATCATAGTTCCATACTCAAGAAAAATCAAATTGAATAAATCACCATTAATTTCTGATATACTTTTTATTTTTTCAATAACGTAAAAATCAGCAAAATAATACCAAATAAAAAGCGGAATCCAAAACATTGTATTAAAAAAATTTGCTGCAAACAAAGTGCCAAAACGTTGTTTTATTAAATGGCCATAGATTTGCTTCCTCGAATGTGGTAAATCAGCTATTGTTAAATCTTTTTGTTTTAGAGAACCTTCTACTATTCTTTCTACTAAATTCTGTTTTCTCATTTGAATCGTTCCTTTTTTACTATATAGAATTAAAGATTATCTTTGATTTGTGAAACAAAAAAGTCCCTTAGATCTTTATTATATCATATTTATTGCTGTTCTTTAAGGATTTTGTATTTTCCGGTTAAAAAAACAATCATTCCGGAGGATAAAAACAACTGTTCCGGTCTATTAAAACAACCATTCCGAAATATTAATGCAAGTCTTCCGAAGGATTAAAACCAGAGGTTTAATCAAACAAAATGGAGTAAATAACCGTTAGGATTAATGTATTATTTAAGAAAAGCTTTTGTTGCTTTATCATAGCATATTATTTTTTAAAATGGTTCTTTTCAAGACAAGTGCTGATTTTCACTTTTTAAAGATGCCATAATTATACTCATTATAGGCATCATATAAGTCGATTGGCAACGCTTTTTCAAATATATCTTTAATATATTGTTTCGTTAGGTTAGGGCTGCTTTTGTTGTAGGTAACAATATCTTTATCTTGATTTTCCACTGTATAATTAAGCATCTTCTTAAAGAGAAACATATCCAGGTAACCTTGCAAATGTTTGATGGACACACCTCTTCGTTGCTTAAGACTAGTTTTCATCTCACTATGTAACCCATTGATTGTAGACAAGTTGAATCCATTGTCATTAACAAAGTGACCCGATTTAACCACCTCATGTATACAGCCAAGTTTCTTACTAAAAGTTTCAAAAGCAAATTTACCATCACTGACTAATAAAGAACAGTTTTTAATCTTATGTTCGATAGAATCTAGCGTCTTATTTGTCTCTGACCCTAATGTTGGCGTATCTAGGCCGGCAATTATCCTCAGCGTTGTGGTTTTACCGCAGCCTGATGGGCCTAGTAAAGTAACAAAGGATTTATCATCGATAACTAAATTTAAATCATCAACGGCATAAAAATTATTCCATCTTTTTGTAAGATTAATCAATTCTATTTTTGGCATTTTATTTTCCTCCAATTCCTTTATCTAAGGATGCTCTAGTAAGTTTATTCACTCCGGCATTACAGATTAAAATTGTAATAATCAAAAGCAAAGGAGATAATTGGGAAAATACTCGTGAAAAAGGTCAGAATTATTAACATTATCGCAATTGAATACTTCCCTATATTTCCTAGATTAATCTTGCTGATTTGACCAGATTTTCCGGTAACCGTCGTATAGTTCTTTCTGCTCTTCAAACTCCGCTCATTAGCTAAGAGAATGGCAATTCCAAAAAGCATCATAATAATCGCTAGTATTGATGCTTCCCCCGTATACTTAACATTCATTGAAACATATTTTGTAGAAAGTGTAGTATATTTTAGATAATGAGGTACCGGATAACTTCCAACAGTACTACCGAATTCACTTTTCGTTTCGTTCTATTAGTCCGTCTAAGGGTCTTTCGATTATCCTCATCTCCTTCAGACATCACCTCACGATAATGCCCTAGATTAGACTTCTTGATTTGCGGTAATGCTCACAAGGGAGGACTTTAACCTCCGAGAACTTTTGCTTTTCAGATTGCCTTTTACTTTTGTATCTTAAGTAGCAAATGGGTTAATACAAATGTATCCACATTCTCCGGTCTTAATAAGCAAACAGGCTAAAGCTCCTGCAAGTTTTAGCCAAATATAACTGCCTGTCGCACAAAAGGATCCTCTATCTGAGGATCCACTGCTTAATTTATTATCATGCTCCAAGCAGATGAGCAGAATCGGTTGTTTTTAAAATGGTAACCTCCAAAGCCATCTTACCATATGACATTAATATTATTTCTCAATCTTGAAGAAATATACGTTTTCTAAAAAATATTTATATTTTTGAAAGCGGTTTATGATATAATATGTTTATAGTTCAGAGGAGGAAAAAATGGAATCTACTCAACAAAGTATGAAATTATCTAAACGTAGTAAATGGTCCTACAGTCTCGGAGGAATCGGCCGTGATATGACCTATGCTCTCGTAGGGACATTCTTCTTGACATATGTTCAGTATGCTGTCGGTCTTACGGTTGTTCAATTTTCTGTCATCGGTATTATTTTGATCATCGGACGCGTCTGGGATGCCGTCAATGACCCAATTATGGGTGCAATCATTGAAAACACCAAGGGAAAATGGGGAAAGTTTAAACCTTGGATTTTAATTGGTGCTGTTTTAACCGCCGTAATTATTGTCTTGATGTTTAACTGGAGGCCGATGGGAAATCAAGGTTGGAACTATGTTATCTTTTTTGGAATCATCTACCTATTATGGGAAATCGCCTTTACCATGAATGACATCTCCTATTGGTCAATGTTGCCGGCACTTACAACCGATGAAAAGGAAAGAAATAGTGTTACTACCTTAGCAGTTGTTTTTGCTGGAGTTGGAGCCTTTGCTGCAAATGCCGGAATCAGTTTTGTAACAGTTGGTAATGCCATCAAAGGTTATAGCATGATTTCTATTATCATTGCCATCTTTTTAATCGGCTGCCAATTACTGACCGTATTCGGTGTAAAACAAACTGTTCAAACCACCGGTGAACTAAAAAAAGAAGAAAAAGTAAATCTTAAGAAAATGGTCAATGTTATCCGAAAAAACGATCAATTGCTTTGGATCATTTTAGCGATGTTGCTTTACAATATCGGTAGTGGACTCCTTGTTGCCCTAGGTTATAATTTCATTTATATGGAACTGGGTTATAACGGTCTTTTGGCCCTAATCTTTGTTGCTTGCTTTGGAGTAAGTAATATTGGAGTTCAAGCTTTTTATTCAAAACTGGCAAATAAATTTGGACGGAAACGTCTGCTCTGGATTAGTTTTATAGCCATTGCCTTCGGATATCTACTCTTACTCCTAACCGGAATACTTCCAATCCTTCCTGTAAATATCTTCACCGTCTGCCTTTTCGGTATTTTTGCTTTTGGCGGACAAGCAATATTCTATATGATCTTAACCGTAAATATTGCCAACACCGTTGAATATAACGAATACCGCACTAACGAAAGAAACGAAGCGGTGATTTTCTCCTTGCGTCCGTTTATGGTGAAGATGGCCTCCGCCCTCCAACAAGGAATTGTTACTTTAGTTCTTACTACTTCCGGTATTTATGCACTCTCGCAAAACATAAACTTTTTGGAGAAGCAAAAGGCATATTTTGATGATTTAAATGTTACTGAACAAGCAGAATATAAACAAAATCTTAGTGATAGAAAGTTTATTTTAGATCAAGACGAATTCAAAGATCTTACTGAAGAAGAGAAAGAAAAATATTATGACATTCTTGAAGCTACATCCTACAATGAAGTAGATGGCAAAGAGGAAATGTATATCAATGAATCCGCTGATGCAAATTTCAAAAATGAAGCCAGTCCGTTCATGCGTTGGTATTTAAGAAGTACAATTACCGTTATTCCAACCCTTCTGATTTACTTCTCTTATCTTGTCCTCAAGAAAAAATATATTATTGATGAGGAAATGTATAAGAAGATGGTTGGAGAAATCCAGGCTCGAAAAATTGAATAAGGTAAGCGTGTAAAATAAGACCTCTTGAAAAAGAGGTCTTATTTTTAAATACTTGATCCATGAGGTGATTAAGATCAAAGAATAACTGGGTTTAATGAGTATTGGACGGATATAATAACTAATTTCATTGCATCCGGTTTATCACAAAAGGAGTATGACAAACAAAATAACCTAAAGGCTTATTTTTTTGGTTATTGGTTTAGAAAATTCAATAGTGAATTTCATGGTTTTGTTGCGGTTGATAACAAAAAGAAAAATATTAATTTACTTACACTCAATTGAGATAACAATTAAAAAATGAATATTTAAGGAGTCTTTCGATGAGGAATTATTGTTGAAAGGAATCAGAATAGCGAAAAATATTTAGAGCTTATGACTTTTCCATAGATTTTTAATCCTATTTAATTACATTTAATATTAATAACTTATTCAACTTCTTTATAAAGGCAAATCCAATGTAAATAAGGGTAAGGATTGTTAAAAACAATGTGATTATTATTGCAAAAAAAGTAGAAAGGGTGGTGCATGGGAAGAAAAGATAACTTAATAGTTTATTAATTGAACTAGAAAGAATCATTAATAAAATCATCGAAGTAATAAAAGCTAATGTTAGAATAAAAGCAATATCTAAGAAGATAATTTTTTTAATTGTTGTACTATTTCCCAAACATCTTAAAATAATATAATCTTTTTGTCGCATCTCTATTCTATGTGATAAAAATGAATTAAACATTATGATTAAAACCACAATGGAAACAGTAGTTAAAATTAATGCAGGTATAAAAGCTATTTTGATTGCTTTATTCAGCGTTTTATAATCATCTAGTGATCTAGTATTTATGTAAAGACCTTTTTCCTTTAATACTGTTATTAATTCTAAAGCATTATCATTTATATTCACAATCAACCCGCCATCTAATGAATAATCTCTTAGTTCCTGATACATTTCTGCACTTACATAGATAGTGTTTTTTATGTTGTCATCGCTGATAAAGCTCTTTAATTTAAATTCAACATCAGTATTACCATGAGGCCAGGATTTTTCTAATCTCAAAATATTATCATTCACAAGCAATTTCCCCATGAGATCATTACTCATAATTACTTCATTATCAACTAATGATTGATCTAATGAAAAGTTAATTTCAAAAGAATTATAAGGTGGTTCATGCTGTCGAATATCTATAAGTGGATCATAGATACAATCTAATTCTTTTTCTATTTCTTCACTTATATAGATTGAATTAACTACGGCTTCATCAATTACTATACCTTGATTTATACAATCAATCTTTAATATACCTGTATTAGAACTTAGTTTAAAACTAAAGTCAGATGGCAAGAGATTTACTAAATCCTTACTGATTAAAACTTGATTATCTGATAACGATTTATCAACAATAAATTTTGTACCCGATGATTTTCCCAATTCTTTTTCACCAGAATAGAAGACAAGACCTCGTACCGTGTTATTAATATTATATAAATTCCCGAGAGTTTTTTTATTTATAAAATAGCCTAAATAATAGTACTGTTTATTATAACCTTCTGTGTCTAATCCATCCTCTTGATAATTTGTCTCAGTTACTCCTCCAACTTTCAAAACATGGTTTTTAATCTTAATTTCGAATCCGATTAAATCCTGATAAGAAGAATAAGCATCTTTTGATCTATCATTTATAATCAAATCAGCGACATAATCAGTTATCAAAACTTCATTTTCACCGACCAAAAACTTATTATCATTATCATCAACGACAAAAATAAAATTTACCCAAATAGGTTCTTTAGTATATCGAATTGATCCTGTATTTTCAAAATAAGGCAAACAGAAGTTTTTTATCTCTGCATCAATATCGTCAAACTCATGGTAATCGAGTTGATAAGAATCGCTATTGCCTAATGTTAAATATCTATGATTATTTTCTTTGAGATACTTAGCATAAGCTTTATCGGAATTGATTGCTAAGAAACTTGTGAATATTAAACTGAAAAATAAAAAGATTGAAAACAACAGAATTGTAAAGATGGTTTTAATCTTAGCCATCCTTAAATTCGTATAAAGGAAGTTTTTGACAATATGAGAATCATTTTTTCTTTGATTACTTATGTTATGAGAAAAAGAAGATTTTTCATATGAATTAATAATCCTTTCTTCAACAATCTTTCCTGATTCTATCTTTATTAGACGATCAGCATATGCTTCTGCAAAGTCTGTGTTGTGTGTCATAGGATTACTAGATGATCCTTTGAAATGCTTTTAAGTAACTCCATTATGATTCTGCCGTTTTCTTCATCTAGACTTCCGGTCGGTTCATCAGCTAAGATAATCTTGGCATTTTTAACTAAAGCTCTGGCAATAGTCACCCTTTGACGTTCACCGCCGCTTAATTTTTTTACCTCTTTATTCTTATAATCAACTATGTTTAATTGCTCTAAGATTTGATTAATCTTATCTGCTTCTTGATTACTGTTAGTAATACATAATTCTAAGTTTTCTTTTACTGTCATGTCTTCAATTAAATTATATTCCTGAAAAACAAAACCAAATAAAGAACCTCTATATAAATTTTTCTCCTTATTACTTAATTCACTTATAACCAAATCATCAACAATTACTTTTCCTTCATCAATTGTTTCTAATAAAGAAATGACATTCAATAATGTACTTTTTCCACTTCCACTCTTACCGGTAATAACAATTAACCCTTTACTCTCAAATTCAAGGGATACATTATTTAAAGCAATAATTTGATCATAAATCTTTGTAATGTTTTTAAGTGTTAGCATACTTCCCTCCCAAGTGTGTTAAGACATGGAGTTTAAAATTTAAAGTTTACTTTACAACGTTTATAGACTTAGACTCTGCATTAATGAATAATGTGGTCTCTAAGCTATCACTTGTCCATAGATCTTTCTTTGGCCATGGATTATCATATCCGATCCCCGCAATGTAATTTACTACAATTATATTGTTATTTGATAAAGAACTAACATTAAAAATAACTAAATAATAAAAATCATGCGCAGTATGATAAAAAAAATTATTATCCATTGGATCAAGATAGTCATACTTAACTCCAAATTGTTGAGGTTCTAAGCCATCAAGTATTTGGTTAATTCTAAAATGACCTCTTTGAAAATCAAAATAATTTTCAATAATAGCCAGTTCAAATTCTACTGGAACACTATTGTAAACTGTGAACTATATTACCTAAAGGAGGAAACACTGTCGGACTGCCTCCGTGGAGGGCATTACCTTGTGTAGAATACACCTTTGCTTTGACCTCCATATAATCAAGTCTACATTTTGTTCCTATTGTATTTTTCGGATTAAATACAATATGGATTCCTAGAGCAATAAAGCTATTATCCATTCTATAATCATAAATATCCCATACTGTATATTCATAAGAAAATTCAGGTTCACAGTTAGACCAATCCTCTGCAATCTTATGTACACTTTTATAAGAATTAGAATTGGGAGCTGATGTTCTAGTCCAATTCGTAACATCCCATTCAGCATAAGTCGCATTTACCCTTAATTCACTACATATTAAAACAAAAATAAAAAAGAAAAAAAGAAAAGAATTCTTTTATAAAATTTTTTTATTAAATCTCCTTCCTTACACTATATCTTAACAATACAATTTTAACATCACCTAGATTAAATTGCAATTATTCATATTCATTTCAATGTAAGATATATATAAATCAAATGTTTATTGAAGAAATCTATTTGCAAAATTAGATACTTATTTGTCTAAACTCGAACTCTCAATTTAAAAATCTCTTCTTTATGATCTTTAAGATGTTTATATAACTTTTCTACAGTCACACCATCAACACCACTTGCACCTTTATTCTTAAAAACTTGAAGATAAGCGTCATTTAGATTTTTAGACCTACACCCTATAACATTACGCTCATCTTTAGGACTTTAGTTTGTGATGCAACCTTATCCAGTTATCAAGTCTTAGTAAGAATTAAGAGCGTTAAAAGTGCTCTTTTCTGTTTCGAAAAATAAAGTAGGGAAACTAATTACTTAGCTTCCCCCTTATCAAACCGTACGTGCCCTATTAAAGCATACGGCTTACCAATTATAGATTATAATTTGAATAAACCTGGTTAAGTTGCAAACCTATAACAGTTTGCAATTTTTTTCAATGGTTCATTCAATTTAACTTCTCCTCCTTCTTGAAGTTCATTTGGTTCGTTTTTGTCTAAACATCGTAACCATTATCATTACTTCTTGTTTAAGATTTGAACTATAAAGGTGCACTCCCTTCCCTTCATCATAAGTTTAGTCTTATAACTACTTAGGTACTATGAAGTGCTCTGACTCCTCTATACACAAATATCACTTCGCTTACACTTATAGATATCTGCCCTATTTCTTAGGTAATATAGAGGTCTCACAGGGTCATTATATTTTCCTCACTAACATACCAATCATCTTCACACGATAGGCTTCAACTAGTCAATTACCTCTTTGAAATAGTTGATATAAGATTTCCCGCTTTTCCGCACGGTCATCAACCTACAATGCCGCATCATATGATTCACTTTTCGTTTCGGTCTATTAGTCCGTCTAAGGGTCTTTCGATTATCCTCATCTCCTTCAGACATTACCTCACGATAATGCCCTAGATTTGACTTCTTGATTTGTGTTAATACTCACAAGGGAGGACTTTTGCTTTTCGGTTTGCCTTTTACTTGTGTATCTTAAGTAACAAATGGGTTAATACATTAGGTATCCACATTCTCAACCTAATTAGCAAAAATGACTAAAGCCCTGTACAGCTTTAGTCAATATAACTGCCTGTCGCACAGAAAAAATCCGTTCAATTGACGGATTTGATTAAATTTCTAATAAAAGATTATCGGTAACAATTCTGGCAATCCGAGGACTCCACAACCGATATGAGAGCCAACAGTCGGAGTGATTGTTGCAACTCAAGAGCTATTAACTCTCAAATTTAAAATCAATTATTATTAAATTTCTAATTTTATCCTTTTCCCTTTGAATAGAATATCCCTTTATCTCTTTTTGAAAACTGCTTCCCTTTCTTGTATAGTATATCGGTCCCTCGAATAAAATACTGTGATAACAGGATGTTTGATAATAATTATACATAATAATACCCACCAAGTTCTCCTCATTTTTGGCCTAGTAACCAGCTAAAAACCCGTCAGTGACGGGTCATATTTCTAGTAAAAGATTATCGGTAACGATTCTGGCAATGCCTAGGACTCCACAACCGATATGAGCCCCGACAGTTGGAGTGATTGTTGCAACTTCAATCCGGAGAGCATTATCTACTTCTCCTTCTAATCTTTTTGCTAGTTCTTTGGCATCTTCAAGACGACCGGTATGAAGAACTATATAAATAACTTTTTTATAATCAACACTCTTCTCTTTAATAATTTGAACAATCCGGTTAATTGCTTTTCTATGAGTCCTAACCTTTTCGTAAGTGATGATTCTACCTTCACGGTTTAACTCCAAAACTGGTTTAATTCCGGCCAGATTTCCGACAAAACCAGCGGGGGCACTGAGCCTACCGTTCTTGACAAGATACTTTAGATTATCAACTACAAAGAAAGCGCTGATGTTCTGTCGCAGTTTTGAACATTCTGAAATTACTTCTTGAATTCCTAAGCCCTTCTTTGCTAGCTTTTCCGCGTAATAGGCAATATAACCTTCCATAGTGCAGGCAGTCTTTGTATCAAAGACATAGAGATTAATACCATCAAACATATCTTTTCCGAGAGCTTGAAGGTTTTCACCATAGGCGCTTAAGTTGAAAGAAATTGGAAAATGAATAACATCGGTACAGCCTTCAGCTTTCCAAGCTTCCACCTGCTTCATAATTTCTCCGGGTGTTGGTGCGGATGTAGTCGGGATGATTTCGGACTTCGCCAAGCGTTCGTAAAACTCATCTGCGGTAATATCCACTCCGTCAACAAGAGTTTCTTCACCAAAATGAATCGAAGTTCTGGTGATCTTCACATTATGTTTATGTGGAAAGTATTCTAAACCAGAACTGCAATCTGCTGTAATGCCAATTTTCATAACTAATTCCTCCGTTTGTAATATTATAGCAAAATTACGGATAAAAGAAAAGATTAATACCAAAATTTGTTGAGGAACATTCTCTTTAGAAAAATTTTTTAATTAATATCTCCAATTATATAAAAAGGCCTATAATATTGTAATAAAACATCCATATTATAGGGCATTTATTAGACATATCTACTTGAATATTGAATTAAATCACTTGGTTCTCCAATAAACAAATCAGGGTCTTGATATTATAATTATATAAATTGCTTTAATTATCCTTTTATTAAATATTCTTTGAGTATTTCTGTGATTTTCTCATATCCTTTTGCATTGATATGCAATCCTTCCACGGTGTAGAGGGGATTAAGATTTCCCTCCTCATCAAGCAAAGATGAATAAAGATCAATAAAGGTACAATTTTCAATATTTTTTAAGCTTGCGTTTAATTTTTTGATATTGCGATTATTTCTGCTTCCAACCGAAAAACTGTCAAGATTGGGATTTACCGGATAAACGGATTGCACGTAAATTTGGGTATGAGGTAATCTAATATGAATGAGACGAATGATTTCCTTAATTCTGAGTGAAATCTCCTCAATACTGGTTTCTAGTAATGCAAAATCATTAGTGCCAATGAGAATGAAAACCACCTTCGGAGCAAGGTCAAAAACACTTTCCTGAAGACGCCCTAAAAGTCCCAAGGAGGTATCACCGCCGATACCGCGGTTATAAACATTTTCTTTGGGAAAATACTCATAGACATTGTAATCTTGGGTAATGGAGTCACCGATAAAGACTATCCCTCCCGGAAAACAATTTTTGTTTAAGGAAGCAAAGGATTTCACCTTATGCTCATAAGCGCTTTTCATAAATAAACTCAGGAGGTTAGCGGCTCCTTTTTTGATGCCATATTGAAAAAATATGATACCGAAAGTGATAATTAAGATCAGAGCAATTAGGATGGTTATAAAGAGGTAAATAGGATTCATAATTAACGAACATGAGCCTTGATGATTGCGCATTTCTGACGGGGATTTTTGGAAGATATTTTAAAAGATTTTATAGTTGCAGGAATGATAAAAGTCTCTGCATAATGAATTTCAAATGATGCAAAACTGCCGTCAACAGCTTCAATCAAGGCTGCTTCTCCTTGAACAAGATTTCCGACATTAACACTGCCGTAAGTATTTACTTCAATAGTTTCGGTAAAAGTATAGCGTCTGGTCTCTAGAAACTCCCGTTCATGTAGTCCGGTGATTTCTTCGGATTCAGAGATAAAGCGAATGGGATTGATGAGATTGTTTTTCACCCAGCTTGTATCACGGTCAAATTGAATGGAGTTAAGGCCATGTTTAAGATGAACGGGACGGGGTCTTCCGTCCAAACCCAAACGCCCCCAATCCCAAAGTTTAAAGGTAAAGATGTAAACACAGGCACTAATCTCCAACACCATCGTATTTTTTCCACTACAATGAATCGTCCCGGCAGGGATGGAGATATGGTCGTGTTTTTTCACCGGAAAAACATTGATGTATTTCTCGGCGTCAAATTGACCGCTTTCTTGGGTTTGAAGCAAATCATTCTTGAAGGCATCGGGATCGATATTTTCTTTGAGTCCTAGATAGACGCTTCCGTCTGCTTCCGCATCCAAAATATAGTAGGATTCATCCTGAGTATAAAACATTCCAAACTGTTCTTGAATGTATTCGGTAAGCGGATGTACTTGCAGGGAGAGATTTTCCCCTCCCATCGTGTCCAGCAAATCAAAGCGAATTGGAAACTGTTTTCCGAAACGTCCGTGAACTCTATCTCCAAGCAAAGCTTTGGTTCGAAACAAAACCAAATCTTGAGCCGGAAGTTCGACTAAAACTTCATTAAAGCGAAAGCGAAGGCTGTTTTCTTCTGGAACACCGTCAAAACACCAAGCATAATTACTCTCCCGAGGATCCAAATTACACACTTCTTTCATCCACTGTCCGCCCCAGACCCCCGGGTCAAAATAGGGTACCATTCGAAAAGGTTGTTTAATCAAAGTATCAAGTGCAGATTCATAAGCTTTTCTGGTAATCATTTTTGGATTTTTTAAGTCATTGTAATCAAGGATATAATTGGTTCTTTCGATATGTTTTTCCTTGAGGCGATCGGCAATTCGCCACTCCAGAAAATAACCGCGTTTATATTTTCGGAGAATGTCTTCATCTGGATTGTCCACCTTAAAATTAGTCATTCCATCCCGAAAACGGAGTTGGATTTCCCAACGGGTAATACTTACCATAACCAAAGCATCATAGGGCAGTAGGGTGGCACCAAAGCCGTAAGTAATGACCAAACCCTTGGAAGCTCTGATTTTCTTGGCGAGTTTTTCCAGTCGATTGAGTTGATAATAATCCTCTATTTGATGATGGGAATAAAGCCCGAATACACGGTCATCAGTAAGGTTTTTCTGAAAAATCTGTTCCAGTTCCCTTGGGTTTTTTGTATATTCTTCAACATCCACCAATAAAGAGGGTTTAAGTTTTTTGATAATTGCTTCCAGAAGAATTATTTTATTTCCTCCCGGATAGATTTCGAAGCAAAGAATTCCGGAATCGATATTCTTCAATTCTTCAATAATGCTTTCGCCTTGAAAGGCTTGATCTAAACCGCAATTGATTTTCGTTTCCGGAAAACGGTTATATTGAGATTTAAAATTAAGATATGCCATTAAACGGTGCTTCCTTTCCCGTATATTCTTCCACCTCGGAGGACGGACTTCTAAACTGTTCTAAATAGGGCGCAAATACTTTGCGTAGATGAAAACTGATTAATATTCCGTAAAGACCGCCGGCAAGCAGGATCAAAACACTATGGACGAAAAGAATCATCAGGAAAATTGCCGCCAAACTACCCAAGAGTTTGAAATTTAACCAAAGATTTTGATTTGCCATCAACAGGGTGTTTTTGAAAAGCTGAAATGGATTTTTAACTTTAAAAATGGCAATTAGCGGGAAAACGTAAATTGTAAAGATTAAAAGTTCATAAGCACAAATAATTGCCAGCACCAGCATTAAGGAATAATTTTCTCTCAAGGCATAATTATACATCAGATAAAGGGGAAGACCGATCAAGACAATCACCAACCAGCAAAGGCTGCTAATCCAGAAATTCTCCTTAAAACTGCGGAAAAATCTTTTAAAAGCCTGAGTCGGTTCTTTTTGATTGAACACCTGAAAACTAACCCGAAATAAAGCCGTAGTTGCAGCACCAAAGGTCAATAAAAAACCCAATAAAGAAGTAAAGAGCCAAAGCAGGCTAACATAAATAACATTAGTTACATTTCGATAAATTTCTTTCCAGTCCATTTTGGCTCTCCTTTCGCGCTTAATTTAATCTTTTTTTCTTCATTAAGAAAACAATCAATACCACGGCACCTGCAACCACAACGGCAGCTCCGGCAATAATTCCGATCAATAAACCAGTTTGAGGTAGTGAATTACTGTGACTAAAAGTCTGGCTGGTTACATAAACAACCTTCCCGGTGTTATCATCACCGTCGGCTACTTCCGAATCAAAATATTGTAATTCTTCAAATTTGCTATCACCGATGATGATAGTGTAGTTGGCAAGTACGGAGATATTTGCTTTTTCCACGAATCCCGCCAAATCGGCTGGGTCATAAATATCATTCCAAATACCGTCAATTGCCCAATCCAAAGAGGCATCAACAATTGTTTTGGATTCTGTAAAGGTAACGGTTTTATTGAGGAAACCTTCGCTTGTATAAGTGGGAAGTTCGCTTTCGTCAAAACTATCCCAATCTAATGTCGGTGATAAATTGACCAAAGTTTTATATTTATCAAGAAAATCATCAAAACTTTCAAAAGTATAGGAAAGGGTAAAATAACGGTGATAGCCTTCCGTCTTCATCGCCGCAACGGTTATGAAGTCCGGAGCGTTTTCCTCCAACCATGTTTGAATGGCGGGAATTCCACCGGTAATATGTTTGTTATTTAAAACAGCACCCTTATCTTCAACACCTTCCGGATCATCAGGATTTTGAATCGGTTCCGCGGACAAAGTGTCATCCATTACATCGAGAACAATCACTCTCTTACCGGAGCCGTCAGCATTAAATTCGGTTGTTATCGAAATTTCTCCTGCCCAACAGCCGCTACGAGTGAGTACAAATACAGTAAGTACTAAAAAAGCAAACAGTTTTTTTTTCATTATTTTCTCCTTCTTTATTTTTTATTGTTCTTCGCCCAGATAAAAGACATATTTATTTAGGCGCAAAAAAACCATGGTTACCAATAAGACGATTACCAAGAGAATCCAAGCCATGGCACTGGCCA
>CALEGD010000024.1 GCA_937877075.1 uncultured Acholeplasmatales bacterium | reverse complement strand
ATCCGCCTTCGTGAGTATTATAGCGGTAAAATTCTAAGGCATTTCCGGAATAGCCATTTCCCGGAGTCTTAAATACAGCATTAAACTCTATTGGTGTATAAATCGCATTAATTTCAAGATCGTTTTTATCTAAGGTATAGGTTTCCCATACTCCTGTATATCCGACTTTTTCCGGAACATCCGGTTCATTAAGTTCAGTTGTATCACGGTTAAACATAACAATCTCTACAACCTCACCATCAGCTAGGAAAGTAGCAGTAAATTCAGGCTTATAGTTTTCATCTGGAGTGTAAAGAGCATTGATAGTAAGATCAGTAGTATCCAGTGAATAGTTGTCCCATACACCGATAAAACCTTCTTTATAAGGTACATTTGGCACATCAAGTTCAGTTGTTTCGACTGTGAATTTAACTCTCTTTACTACATTGCCTTCTAGACCAACAACTTTTACCCGATAATAATTAAGTGTGCCAAAGAAATCGTTTGTAATTCCGGTTAAAGAATTTTCAAAACCAAGGTTTTCAAAATCCCAGGCTTGTACAAACTGATATCCGGATAATTCAGCTACATTTACCGGAAGAGCATCACCATCAACATCAGTTCCGATAAATCCAAAAGCATCAAGATAGAGATAACTACCAACGCTTGAACTTTCGCCGTTAACGGTAATCATAAATTGATGAACATCATTTAAAACAACTTCTCCGGTTCTTTCTCCGGAAGACCAATAGCATTCTAGTGTGTCTTTATCTAAAGGAATACACAACCATCCTTCAAACTTATTTGGTAAACTAACAAAACCATCAGCTAAAGCAGTGTGAGAAGTTCTTGATGTTCCATTTTTTCTAACTAAATAATAAGTAGCACCAAATTTTATTCTATTAGCAGTTAAAACACCATTAGAATCAGTGGACTGGTAGTTAATTCTTAACTCGGGTGTAGAATCATTAAATTTAGAGGCATTAACGTAAACCCATAATTCTTTCGCTCCGGTCCAATCGGTAATAGCAGTTTGATCGTTTTTGAAAATAAAATCTAAATCTCCTAATGGGGGATTAATAGCATAATGATAATATTCTAATGCGTTACCTTGATAACCATAACTAATTCCCTTATATCCTTCCGAAACAAATGTTGCAGTATATTCAATAGGCATATATACCGCATTAACAACTAGATCGGAAGCTTCTAAGGTGTAAGATTCCCATGCAGCATTATATCCAACTCTTTCTGGGAGTGCTGGTTCATCGATACTTCCATCGCCTGTATCAAATGGAATTTCCGCAACTACTTCCCCATCAATCTTAAAAGTGACTTTATATTGAATAGGGGTATAAACCGCATAAATAACTAAATCATTAGCAGCTATAGTATAACTTTCCCAAGTTCCAACAAATCCGGGTTTTTCCGGTATTTCCGGTTCATCTAATTCTTCAGTATCAACTGTAAATTTTACTATGCTGACAACTTCATTTTCCGGAACAAAAATATTCACATCATAATAATTCCGAACTCCTTGCCAGTCAATTAAAATTCCTTCTAAGGAATTCTCTGCACTTAGGTTTTCAAGATTCCATGCTTGGACATATTCATAACCTGCAAGTTCAGAAACTGATACCGGTAAATCTTTTCCTTTTACATCAACACCAACAAAACCAAATGCATCTAAGTAAAATGAACTACCAATGCTATTTTCGTCTCCTTTAACCGCTATCATAAATTGATGAACATCGCTCAACACTATATTTTCTGTTGAGGGACCGCTTGTCCAGTATTTAACTAAAGTCTCATAATTTAAAGGAATACATAACCAACCAACAAAATGTTCAGGAAGTCTAATAAATCCATCAATATTAGCTTGTAAAGCAGTCCGTTCAGCGCTATTATTACCGATAATATAACAATTCGCATCTTCACGAAGGCGATTAGCAATTCTTGAACCATTTACATCAGTTGTTTCAAAAGCAATTCTTAATTCCGGGGTTTTGGCTTTAAATTCTGATGCATTAACATAAACCCATAATTCTTCAGCTCCGGTCCAATTTATAAGAGCTGTTGAATCATTTTTGAAAATAAAATCTAAGTCAGCGGGATTATTATTCACCGCGGTCTGTTTAAACTCTAAGCTATTGCCTTGATATCCCATAACAGGGGTTTTAAATGTTGCTGTATATTCGATTAATGTATATACAGCACTAATTTCTAGATCAACTGATGCTGGAAATGTATAAGTTTCATCTGTCGACAAAACTGATGTTCCAGCCACCCATTTAGAAAAAATCTTCCCTTCGGGAACAGTAGCAACAATCGTAACATTTTCATCTTTTTCATATTTGCCACTACCGCTTCCTCCTTCTACCGAAATTGTAATTTCGTCTGTTTTGATTGGATCTTTTTCAGTGTCGCAACCTATTAATCCAAAAACAAACAAAAAACAAGAAAATAAAACTAAACAAAACTTTTTCACCATTTTTCCTCCTCTATGATAAATGTTTCTTTTACTACCAATATAGTTTTTTTAATTAGATCATGAGCAAACACTATTTATTAGATAATGTCTAAATGTTTAAGGAGGCGGAAAGTAAGTTTTTGGGGGGATTACCTTACCTTCCGTCAAAATAAAGTTTACTTAAAACTAATTTAATAATTAGATGTTCTTAAGGTTCTTAACAATATTAAGAACATCTTCTCGAAAAGGTAATGATGGGATTGCTCCCTTTTTTTGAACAGTCAACGACCCGACCACATTTCCCAGTTTAACAGCCTGAGAAATGTTTAAGTTTTTGTTTATAGCATGAGCCAAAGCTCCGTTAAAAGAATCCCCTGCTGCAACCGTATCAACTACATGTACTTTATATCCTTGATGAAAACTGGCTTCTGAGGAATTTACTAGTAATGCACCTTTATCACCTAAAGTAACAATTACATTTTCAACACCTTTTGCTAGTAGTTTTTCTGCGTTGTTTTTTATCTCATCTAAAGACTCACATTTACTCTTTGTTAGAAATGCCAATTCAGTTTCATTGGGAGTTAAAAAGGTAACTGAACTTAAAAGCTCATCATCAAGCATTTGTGCGGGAGCGGGATTTAAGATAAATGTTTTTTGATAACGTTTACAAATTCTTCCGAGTTCTTGAATTACTTCTATCTTCATTTCCAATTGAGCTACAACAACGTTCGCTTCTTTAATTTTTTCTTCGATTTCCCAGAGATTCTTAATAGTATAATCTAGATTAGCCCCAGGAATAATCACTATCCGGTTTTGACCGCTCTTCTCAAGAGTGATAGAACCGATACCAGTATGGAGGTTAGACCTCCGTATATAACTGGTATCGATTCCTTCCTCTTCAAACTTTTTAAGGAAACGATCTCCAAAACTATCATTTCCTAACATTCCTGCAAAAACAACTTCACTTCCTAATCTTCTAGCAGCTACTGCTTGATTAGCTCCCTTTCCACCAAGAAAATTTTCATAACTAAAACCAAGAATAGTTTCTCCTGATTGTGGTGCTCTTTCGCATCTCGTTACACAATCAACCATAAAACTACCAATAACCAATATCATATTTATTCCTTCTTTTCTAATTGTTTTCCGAGAGATCCGCCGGGATGATAGAGATGAAATTGTTTAGATGTGAAGTTCTTCATTTTTGATAAAGTAACAGCCAAGGCATCACCAATAGCCAGGGTAAGGGTTGAACTAACCGTTGGTGCTAGGGTAAGGTGGTCGGCTTCTTTTTCATAAGCATAGATGATTGAAGCCTCACAGTTTTGAGCCAAATGTGAATCACGGTTTCTAGTTAAAGCTATTTTCTTGCAACCGATTTGTTTGAGACTTGGTAGTAAGTTAAGTACCTCTTCTGTTTCACCACTATTAGAAATCAGTATTATTACATCAATTTCCGAAACCATACCCAAATCACCATGAACACCTTCAGTAGCATGCATAAAGACTGCTGGAGTTCCGGTGCTTGATAAAGAAGCCGCAATTTTCCTGCCTACATGGCCAGATTTGCCAACTCCCGTAACGACAATTTTCCCCTGACAATTAAACATCAAATTCAATGCATCTGCTATTTCTTCACCAAATGTATTAGCAGAATCGCAAATCGCTTTTGCTTCGGCTTTTAAACAATCAGTAAAGACTCTAAGCTCTTCCATTTAAATTACCTCTAAATTGTCTATGTCGGGTAATTTAGGGAATTTTGGAACAGGGAGACTCTGATACCAATAAGTAACACAGGAAATATCGTCTTGAAGTGGCAGATAACGGAAGTCTCTACGCCAACCTAAAGCTTGGATTGTGACCCTAATATTTTTCTTGAAACGAATCGGATCAGTAATATGGAACCGATACATTCCAAAACGTTGTTGAGAATTGTATAGACCGTCGGGACGTGTAACTTGAACCAGCCCTGAATACGGTGTAGAATAAGTTTGATATTGATGCCTCTCTTTATCTTCAAAATTATATGATCCGCAGAAATAATCTTCTGTTCCAGTACCACAAATGGTCGGATATTCTTGATCATCATCGAGATAAAACTTTATCTCACCTTCACCCCACCAATTATTATTGTTTACTCCCCAGGCAAGGTAAGTGCCGACATATTGACCTTCTCCTTCTACATCATCTAGTAAGGTAAAAACATCTTTATAAGGTAGAGGGTTTACGCGCCGAAATTGAGCATGAAAATAGGCAATTTCTTCTTCTAATTCCATTAGAGAATAATTAATTTGATAGTAAAGGGTTATATCATTATTATCAATATTTTCGAGAGTAATGCGGCATCTCTTCTTAAATGGCATAATAAAATAAGAATTAAAAGCGCTGCCGGGATTAACGCAAATCGGTAAAGAATTTACTTGAGCAAATTTATTCCAACCATTACAGAAGAAGTCCCCAACCGGAACCTCAACGGAAGGCATTTCTTGGTCATCCCAATAAATTCTTAAAATTGAAAAACGCCAGACACCGGTGACCGTCATCCAAATCTGCTGGATCGCTCCACTACCCTCAATATCAGCTAACACAAATGTTTCATGGGCTTTAATATTTACATAAGGATTGACTTTCCAACCTTTTCCGAGATGTTCAGCTTGATGACTTGCGGAGCCTTCACCGATTTCTGCCATTCCGCCTTTTCCTTTTTCTCCGGTTAAATTCTCCGGACTTATTGAACGACTTTCCGCATTGGAAAGTCTATATAGGTCACTTAAATCAGCTGTAATTCCATTAAACCTTTTCATAATTTCTCTTTCCTTTCAATATTTTCTAGTATTTTTAATCATGAATTTACTACTTCAATATCACTTCTACAACTGATGTTTGGTATATTGGCAACCATTGTGACAATTGAATATAGAACTTCTTTCCATCATATTCAGTAAATTTATCAAGAACAAAGCCTCCGTAAAGACCGCCGAACTCATTTGAAGACATTAATGCCTTAGGTAGAGAATATGGTCCCGTGATTTCATCAGCTGTAACCATCACAATTTGTGAACCTCTAAGATAAACCGCCATCCATTTTTGCAAATAACGGTTATACATGATGCTCATTTCTCCGCAAAGAGGATCAATAATGTAATAAGGATTGCTTTTTAATTGAGCTAAGCCGTTACTGCCTTTAGACCAAGTACCTTCTGAGACATAATATTCATATTCTTCAAAGTTTTCAAAGTTGTTTTGATTAACTCTTGCAAGCGTAGTTCCACCATTTCTTCCACCAGGGATACCCAAAAGATATATTATATCGGGGTTTTCGTTGTCAACAATCGGAAAGATTTGAGCAAAGTTTGGAGCCATGCTTTCGGGCCACCTTAGAGAACCAACTTCAGTAAACGTTTGAAAACTCGAATCTGTTTTTACAACCTGATTATAATTAACTTTCCATTCCCCAGGGATACCCCAAAAACGAACTGACATATAAAAGATATAAATATCATTATTAATCTTGATCCCGCCGGTTGGAATCTTAGTAACTTCACGGTTAGGATTATTGCTTTGACTATCAGAATAGTTTCCATCATGTAGTCCTTGAGCAAAAGGCCTAACTATTCCAATACCGGTTGTAACCACGCTATCAAAGAGAATCCCGTCCCAAAGGGTAGTATCCTTTGTACGAGCGATAAAATTTGAATTCCAAAAACCAGACATTGATTCTGTATCACTATAAGTATCACCATAGAGTAAAATAACTTCATCTCCGAGATCAATCGGAATCCCTAAGTCGGTGCATCCGACACCGGCCGATCTTAACAGTTCCGCATTTATACTTCCGGGCCCCGTGATTCGACTTATATAAGATACATAATCAACTTCATCTGACAAAGAAAAGGAATCTTTTGGATAGCCAGAAACATTAACATCAATTTCCGAACCGCTCTCAATTTTATCCCCAGGTTTAATTTTTGAACCATAGGATAAAACAAAACCAGGAAGATATTGATGAGAAGGGATATTTATTACATTAAGTTTGAATTCACCGTTTATTTTCAATTTGGCCTGACTTAAGGAATCGCCAATAATATCCGGTGCTTCTACATAAGTTTTATCCGTTCTTTCACAACCCATAAATACCATTGCCATAAATAAAAATACCAATAAAGAGAATAACTTCTTCATACTCGTCTTTTACGGCTACTGATTACTATAAAAACAACGGTAGCTAATGAAATAAAAACAACACCGCTAATAATGTAAACAAAATAATTTTGGTCTGCTTTTACCGGTTCTGTAACACTAATGACTATGCTGGCATTTTTGCTTCCGTCTTCAGTTGTGACTTTAATTTCACAAGCTCCTTTACCTTTTGCGGTAACTAAGCCGTTTTCATCAACCGAGGCAACATCGGAATTTGTGGAAGACCAAGTTACATTTTTATTAGCAGCATCGGTTGGAGCAATTGTAGCACTAAGTTGAACTGTATCTCCAACTTCCAGTTCTTGATCGCTTTCATTGATGGTAATGGAAGTTACTTTTTGGGTTGCTTCTTCTGTAGTTAGAAAGTAAAGATTAACATTATCTATATAAAAAGCATCACTATCACTTAATGGAGTAAAGAGCCAACGGATACTGTCACATTTTACAAGCAGCTCAGTAGTTACCTGAAAATCAAGTGTAACATTAAACCAACCGTTCTCTAACTCTTTTATGATAACCGGAAAAGTCATTTGTTCAGCTCCGGATGTATTCGGGTTATTTTCTTGGTTTGTAAGATCAATTTCAAAATATGGAACGTTTGTAGACCCGACAAAACTGGAATCAATTTGATAAGCAGATAGTTGAAAATTTGTTATAATTTTATAATCATAAGTTAATCTGACTAAATCTTTAACTCCAAGTTCAACCGGTGTCATCAAGAATGCACTAGAATATTGTTTACCCTGTGTTCTGGTCATAGCAATTCTTTTAGAGCCGTCGACTTCAACAATCTTTGCAGGTCCATCTAAATTAATAGTACCCCAAGATCCCGGTAATTGAGATTCACTTAAAACGGTCCCGACATCAAAAGCTTCAAAATCGCCGTTGACTGTTAAGGATGAGCTTTGATAATAAGTAGCCTCAGGATCAAAGGGGCTCTCTGTTCCCGCCTTTACATTGCTGCCACTAAAAGTTACAACAGTTAATACAACAATCATCATTAATAAAAACTTTTTCATTTTTCCTCCTCTAGTATGTTTTCTTACTGTTTTTGATAAATATTTTTATTTTATTCCCGTCAAGGCAATTCCGTCTTTTATATGTCTCTGCAAGATAACAAAGATAATTAACGGTGGAACCATAGCTATAAAAGCAGCAGCTAATACAGCCCCATAACCTAATGACATTGAATCTCTAAAAAGATTTGTAATAATATACATTATCTGATACAAGTCTGTTCTCTTAGTGGTAATCGTCAGAGACGGCCACAAATAGGAATTGTAATATCCCATAAATATTGAAGCACCGATTATTACCATTGGTGTTTTCGCCATCGGAAAATATATTTTTCGGAAAATTTGAAAATTAGTTGCACCATCTATTCTTGCCGCCTCATCAATACTTTTTGGAAAACCAAGAAAGAATTGTCGGAAGAAAAAGATATTGTAAGCAGAAGTCAGTCCCGGTACAACTAAAACCCAGATAGAATCTATCATTTTCAAACTGGAAACTACCTTAATTGAAGTTAATAAAATAGTAATTCCCGGAATAAACATTGTTGTTATAATTAATACCCATAATGGTTTTTTCCCAACAAAATTTAATCTTGCAAATGCAAAGGCTGCCATCATGTTAATGATGATTGAAAAAAATACCGCTAAAGAACTGACTAAGATAGTTGTAAATAATGAGCGAAAATAATTTACTTTCATCGTTGTATATTCAAGATAGAAAATTCGAGAAAAGTTATCAACAACCCAATTTTTAGGAAATAATGTCCATGGGTAGGCAAAGATTTCATACTTTGTTTTAAACATGGAAGGAAGCATCAGGAAAATCGGAACAAATATAATGAAAACAACAATAAATCCTAAAATGTAAAGTAAATATTTATTAACTATCTTTTTAATGTGATTCATATCTTTATTTTTTAAAACATTCATCCTACATCTCCCAAGAATCCTTCTTTTTCGTCTTAAACAAACTAAAAACTGCAGAGTTAATTATTAGGATTATAATCATTATTAGTAAAGCGGCTGCAGTTATTTCGCTGTCGGAAATATTTCCATTAGACCTGCTATGCATCAAGTAAAGGACGGGTGTCATCGTTCGGTTAGCAGGTTGACCATTGGTCATCATCATTGGTATCTCATACATCTGAAGATTTGCAACAACTAAAGTAACGATCAAAAGGATAAAATAGTTTTTCATACAGGGAAGGGTGATATGAAACATCGATGCCCAGAAACCAGCACCGTCAATTTGGGCAGCTTCATAGTAATCCTTAGGTACATTTATTAATCCTGAATACATTACGAGAGTGTTATAACCAAAACCAATCCAAATAGTTGGAATAATGATACTTAAGGGCGACCAAAAAACATCATTATTAAAGGCTATAGGATTTTTATCAAAAATGGCAAGAATGGAATTAATGATTCCGCCATTATAAGTAGTCATTAATGTAAAAATAACAGAAACCACGATTCCAGATATTAGGTAAGGAAGATAAATGATAGTTCTAACAAAAATTCCATATTTACCTTTTATTCTGACCAGCACATGAGCGAACAAGAAAGCCAACACCACTTCTACAATTGTTATTACGGCGGTTAAAACAAGGACATTCTTTAAACTCTGAATAAATACACTATTTTTCAGAATCTTAATATAATTTGAAAAACCGATAAAACTACTTGGTTCACCTGATCCGAAATTATAAAGACTCCTGAATATCGCCATTATTAAAGGGATAAAAACAAAAATTGTAAGTAACAACAAAGCCGGCAGAATCATTAAAAGTGCCGAGGCATTGTCTTTATGCTTTCTTTTCTTTTTTATAGCATTAACATTCATAGGCTTTATTAATTCCTTGGGTTATTGTTGGCGAGATTATTATTGACAATTACTTCTTTAACTCTGGTGTCGCATTTTGAAATCTCACTGTCGATGTCATTTCCCAGAATGACATTCTCCAACATGGCTTGAACTGCAATCGAGATATCCCAAGGATAAATTGGTTCCATAACCGATTTAGCAGCAACTTCATTGATAATATCAATCCAGGATTCTGGAATTTTATCTTGTTTGCTAGACTGTTTTTCAATCAACTCAGCTACCGATTTACGTGGTGAGCCTTTAGAGAAATATACCGATTCAAAGTATTCCATATTTCTGGTGGTATCTTCCCCGGCTACCAAGTATTCAAGAACCTTAACCGCAGCTTCAACATCTTCACACTCTTTGGAGATAACATAGACCCAACCGCCATTAGTAGCATTTACTAGGGACTTGTTACCGCTGAATGTCGGCATTTCCGCAATTCCGATTTTGTCAATTAATTCTGGGTAATCGTTTACAATTGTCGGCACTGAATAACTCCCGGCAGTTGTCATAACTAATTTTCCTAAACATAAATCATTGATAATTTCATTATAATTACCGGAACTTAAAGGTACATATCGATTACTATATAGTGAATACCATAATTCCGCCAATTGTTTGAAACCCGGTTCATTCAATCTTGAGGTAGTCCAATCATCTGTGATTGCCAAACCACCGGTTGAAGAAATTTGGAGTCCCCAAGAAGCCCAACCTAAGGCAATTCCTTTCGGAACATCAAAAGCATACAAGCCTTTAGTACCGCTTTCAGAGATACCATTATTAACCATTTCCAATAAGGTTAAAAAATCATCCCATTTTAACGGCATTTTTGTAGTTCCAGCATATTGATTTAATAAGTCTTTCCGATAAAAAACAAGTGTTGAAGGCTCCATATTTATCGGATAACCATAATGTTTTCCATCAAAAGTGATTGCTTCTCTAGCGATATCTGTTAAATCATCAAAGCTTGATTTTGGTAGATAATCTGATAGGTCAATGATGTTTCCATTTTTAATTTCTTCATATAAATTACCATATGAAACCATATAAATATCAGGAACATTTCCGGTTTCTCTGGCGGAACGAATCAAATCCCAAAAATTATTATCATCAACAAAAGTTTGTGATAACTGCAATCCATCAGTGAGATCTTCATTAAAGTCCATCCGTTGTTTAATATTTATCCGGTTTTCCCATTCTTCAAAATCCATGGACCACATTTCAACAACTTTTGCATTTTCTTCAATTTTCTCTACCCGATCATTAATTTCAATGTCGGAAGGTGGTGTACATGCAACTAATGTAAATAGTAAAATACTAATAATTAAGAACAAGAATTTCTTTTTCATACAAAACACCTCTTTGTTAATATTATACATAATAAAAATTTAATTTAAAATATTACAAAATTTGCAATACATAACATTTATTTAGAAAAACAGCGAATAAAACCGTTTTTATTCCTTTTTGGTTAACGAAAATTTGGTTTTAGTAAAAAAATATCCAAATAATACTAAAAATATTTTTGAATTCGATTCATAAAAAACATTCCTATTACGACAAACATAATAGGAATGCTTCTTATTTTTGTTTTCTAAAGTCATTAGGTGACAGACCTTCCAATGATTTAAACCATCGAGAGAATGATTGCGGGGAATAAAACCCCATTTTATAGGAGATTTCCTTAACTGATAAAAAAGTATATTGTAAGAGATTCTTAGCACGATAATAACGAAGTTGGTGGAAATAATTCATCGGCGTAGTATTATAATATTTTTTAAAAAATTGAATCAAACTCCACTTAGAAATATTAATGTAATTCGAAAAGTCATCTAAAGTAAAGTTTTTATCAACATTTTCAGACATGTATATTGCCAGGGAATTAAGCTCTTTGGCCTTAGAGAAGCTCACGTCGTCTTGACCCATCCGGTAATCGCGAATAATTGTAGCTATCAATTCAGACATCAACCCTTGTAACATAATGCTTGCATAAGGGTGATTAAAGGTGAATTCATCAATTATTTTAAAAAGTATGTTTTTCACAACTCCGGGATTCTTTAACTTAAAAACCGGAGGTATGTCAATGCCATTTTCTTTAAAGAAATCACTCCGAAAATAAGTTAGTTCTTTTTCAGACATCAAATTTCTTGTGATTTTAGAAACAGTTACTTCTTCAGAATTATCTTGTTTATAGAAATCAAAATGAACATGGGGTTGAGAACAATTTTCCTCATGCCATTCTATCTTATGATAAACCCCAGGTCTTAAAATAATACAGGTATTTTCATCAACAATATAAACTTTACCTTCAATAGTAATTTTCATTTTCCCATTGTCTATAAAAATTATTTCATGATCCCATATATGCCTTTCAATAAAATAATTCTCCAGAAAGACATGATACATTGCAAAGCGGACATAGGGATAAATATACATATTTTCCACTCCTTATATTAATATATAAATGTTTTTTCAACAACTACTTATCCCAATGAACAATTATAGCATTTTTTAAAATATTAAACAATTTCTATCGGTAAAACCTGTCAATTACAAATTTGAATCTAAAATGAAAGGAAATATTTCCTGAACGCATCTTTATAAATATTAAAATAAAAAAATGCACTATTTCAGTGCAGTGATTTTCAAATGGAGCAGGTAACGAGAATCGAACTCGCACGGTCAGCTTGGAAGGCTGAAGTTCTACCATTAAACTATACCTGCATATGGTCGGGAAAACAGGATTTGAACCCGCGACATCTTGGTCCCAAACCAAGCGCTCTACCAAGCTGAGCTATTTCCCGATTTATTTGAAGAGCTATATTCTCGTGTTTCCACGCTTATATATTATACTATAATCGACGGATAATGTCAACTAAATAATGAATAAAACGACAGTCAAAATATCTTGTTTTATTCTTCGACCTTCGTTTTGTTTACTGGTTTTTCTTTATTTTTAATAACTTTAATTAATACGATAATAACAAATGTGTTTATTGCAATTAACAACAGCATAATGGGATTCTTTATAATCTTTATTAAATGTCCCAGATAAGGAATTTTAAAAGCAACTTTACCGTTGATATTCTCAAAGGGAATTCCTTGAATAATATATCCCTCAGTATCAAGCCAAGTATCAAGCTTACCTTCCTCCTTAAAAATATAACTTTGAGTCCTATACAGTTTATTAGAGCTTTCCTCAGATATGAAACCTAGATAATGAGTAACAGTAATCTCAGTTACTCTTCCGTTAATATTGGTGTGAGTTTGAAAATTAATGATGTCACCAATTTCTAATTCGTCCTCTTCGATACCGACAACACAAACAATGTCATTTACATTAATCTCGGGTTTCATGCTCGGAGAAACAACCCGATAAAAAGAGAATCCAAAAACGGAGATTGTTTTTGCAGGAAAGAAAATTGATACAACTAGATAAGCCAAAAGAAAGAAAACTGAAAAAAAGAATATTATATTTTTAGTTACTTTTATGGCCTTTTTCATATATATCTACCTAATTTCTTGCCAATATTTTCGATTTAAAACTTCTTGACCATTAATTATAGAAAACGGAGTTTCTCCAACTGATTTTTTTAAAGATTTAAAATACCTATAACGAAGACAATTATCAATACCGTAAGTTATGATTTCCCCTTTTTGATAAGAATTATGTTCTAACCAAAAGTTTACTATTATCTCATTATCTAAAGGTGATATCCATCCGTTTTTGATTTCAAGAAAATATCCTTCTTTTGAAGAATTTTCATTTGGTTCAATTTTGGTGTTTTTTAAAGTTTCCCAAAAACGAATACTACCATCAGAATCAATATTATAAACGATTTCTCCTTTACTAGAGCGACCGTTCCAGGTTAGAATCTCTGTCCAAGCCCAAGCATAATTTCCGGGATTAATGCCTTGATTATATTGATTGGCAATCCAATACCTTGTCTTTCCAAACTCATTAATACCATGAGAAATAATAAACCCCTTAGGATAAACATTTGTTGATAAATAATAGGGACTAATTTTAAACCAGGATTTGTCTGTACCGGGAAGATGATTAGATGCACCGGTCTCTGTTGCAAGGTAAAAGTTTCCGTCTTTATTTACGGGCAATGACTTTTGATCATAATAATTTGAATCAATCCAATTTTCAGTTAAGAGGTTAATTCCGCTCAAAGGATTTTTCCAGCCCCACCAATTTATTTGATTAGGAATAACTTGGTCAAAATCCCAAAGAACAACATAAAATTGATTCTGATAAACAAATTCTAGGCCTTCTTTTGGCTTTTCAAGATTTCCTAATTCTTCAAGAATGAGGAGTTTTTTCCATTTTCCAATCTTTATCTCTGCATTTGTTGCTAGATCAGAAGGAAGGGGTTGGGTCCAAAAGGCGTAGGTTTTTGGAATTACCGTAATAGTAATGATGAGTAAGTTTAAGAACAATAAGCTAAACAATAACTTTTTCATGACCCCTCCTCTTTAAGATCAGTTTTTATTTCAAATTTAAATTATTGTACGGATACACCAAATTTAATATCAAAAGTAATATTTTTTCCCGCAACTAATAAATAATCTTCTCTATTAGGTTCGTTAAGAGTAACCTTGACAGTAACAGTTACCGCCTCACCGTCTAGCATAATATTGCTAACTTTACTTGAAATAATTTCTACACTTGCATATGTTGTGCCAAGGTCGTTATTTCCGTCAATGGCGATATTTTCGATTTCTGTATTCAAGATTCCAATAGTACCTTCTGCAGCACTACGCTCTTCGGTCCAAGTTACGGTATAAGTCAAATGTACAACCTCGACTGCATCTGCTTCGTTACTGTCTTCAGCGCGTCCTATCGGAACTAAAGTCTTTCCGCTCTGGGAAGTTACATTAACTTGAGTGATGACTTCTTGACCAGTACCAACTTCTACATTTCCATCTACTTCTTTTTCTGAGTCCTTTACTGAATTTGCCCAATAAGCAAATGTAAATCCCGAAATAACAATTACCAAAACTGAAAGCAACACAATTATAAAACCTTTACTTTTAAACATTTTTTCCTCCTATGGTAAAAATAAAAAGCCAGCTAGCATATATTAGAATTAACAGCTTCTAATTTATGGCAACTGGCTACCATTTCAGGCCCTATAGTTTTGTGTCGCCAAGTTTCCTTGGGTTTACCTTTCTTTACTTTTTCTTGGTTATTATAGCCGCTTTTAATCACATAGTCAATAATATATAAACGTTTACACAAAAAAGAGCGTTGACTATGCAACGCCCTCTGATGAATGAATTCATCATTTTGTGGGGTCAGCTATTTCTTTTGCAATTTCCTCACCGCGTTTGACCGCTTCTTTGGTATACATACCACCGGCTCTAGTTCTTAATTCTACATCCGCAGCCATGGCTTTCAAAGAATCGGGGATTGCGGCATTTTCATCCGATTTCTTAAAATTCTTCTGTTCTTGCATATCCAACCTCCGATTTTATTATGAACTATTTTTTGCCTTTTATAAATAGATTTATTAACTTTCCTTAGGAATGGTGATTACTATTCTGCCATCACCGGTCAAGAACAAATCCTCAGCAAGATTAGGAGCAACAAAACTATCACCAATACTTAATGTTCTTCCCTCAATAATAAACTTTCCTTCAATAACACTAATAATCCCATAATATTCAAAACTTGGTAATTTGTATTTACTATTTACTTTTAATAAATTGATCTTAAAGTAATTATTATCCCATAATTCTATTTCATCTTTTTCACTTTGTAAATAATTTAATGGTTTAAAATTGTTAGTCTTATCATAGGTTGTGACATCAATTGCCTTATCTATATGTAATTCTCTGGTGTTTCCATCCTTATCTTTTCGATTATAATCATAAATACGGTAAGTTATGTCTGATGATTGTTGAACCTCAAGAAGAATAATACCCTTCCCCAGAGCATGAATAGTACCGGCAGGGATGGGGTAAAAATCTCCTTTATTAACTTTAACTCGATTTAGAAACTCATCATATTTATTATTTCCAATTAAGTTTATTAATTCTTCCTTACTTTTTGCATTATGGCCATATATTATTTCAGCATCTTCTTTTGCTTCAATTATGATCCAGGCTTCAGTTTTCCCTAATCCATTTTCGTTCTTAATTGCATAATCATCATTTGGATGAACTTGAATACTTAGGTCATCAGCTGTTGCGATTAATTTTATTAAAATAGGAAAAACTTTTGATTTTGGATAATTAAAAAATTCAGGATTATTTTCATAAATTTCTCTTAAAGTCTTACCTTGAAATCTTCCGTTGGAAATTAACGAATCTCCTTTCGGATGTCCGGATGCTGACCACATTTCCCCGATAGGTTCTTTACTATCTGTTTTATTCATAACCTTTTGAAAATAATCTCCTCCCCAAATTCTTTTTTTAAAACAAGGGGATAAAAACAAAATATATTTCATATCAATACTCACTTTCTAGTATATTCTATCACAAATTCTTCATATTTTTAAGTCATTTCTTTTTTCCTATAAAAAGATAGAGGCCAAGTATAACTTATTTAATAATTGACTTTTATAGTTTATATATCCGGAAATTGTTTTCCTGCTTTGATTAATGTATTGGGTTTGTCTAAATACCATAACTTAGATTCAGTTGCAAAGGGGAATCGTAAATAAAGGACCTGTTTCTTTAATTTTTAAAGAAACAGCTTCGGCATAAAAAATTCACAAGAAGGAATATTGCGTTTTTCGTAACCAAAACCAGCCGCATCTTGATATGCTGGAAATCCAAAACTTGTAACATCATTAGTGAGAAGACTTTCCTTATACTAACATCATAGAAAAGATTAAATTAAGTGTTCTTTTCATACGTTGAAAGATTATAATGATTTTAACTTCTTATATATGCTTTTATCGTTCCACATTTCTTATTTTCACTCTCTTTATATGGACGAATAGTATATTCGCCGACACAAGCCGGAATAATAAAAGTTTCCGCATAATGAACTTCAAAAGGTTCGAAGGCATTACTCGGGCTTTCTATTAAAACGCATTCGCCTTCTACTAAGTTTAATACCTGTACTGTATTATTGGTATTATGAAGAACCTTTTTTGTAAACCAATGTCTTCTGGTTTCAATAAATTGTCTTTCATGTAAACCAGTACGCTCTTCAATAAACCCATCTCCGGAATCGACAACTTCTATCTGATTAATTAAATTTTCTTTTACCCATTCCGTATCGCGATCAAGTAGAACATTATGTTTCCCATGCTCAATATGGACAGGTCTGGGTAATCCATCTAATCCTAATCTGTTCCAATCCCATAATTTAAATGTGAAAATATAGGCACTTGTACTAATTTCCAAAACCATACCATTTTTGCCAGAACAATGAATCGTTCCAGCAGGAATTAAGAAGTGATCATGCTTTCTGGCAGGAAATTTATTAATATACTTTGCATCGTCAAATATGATTTCACCTTTTTGTGCCGCTTCTAAATCTCTAAACATATCTTCTGAATTAATGTTTTCTTTAATTCCTAGATAAACAACAGCATCTTCTTCAGCATCTAAATAATAATAGCTTTCATCTTGAGTATAATTCATTCCAAAATTACTTTGTATATATTCTGTTAGTGGATGAACTTGTAAACTTAAGTTTCCACCCTTCATTGTATCTAGAAAATCAAATCTTATTGGAAATTCAGTTCCGAATCTTGCATGAACCTTATTCCCCAATAATTCAATCGGTTGATAGAGCACAATATTCAATGCAGGCATTTCGACCCTAACTTGTCCATAAGTTAAATAAAGACTGTTTTCTTCTGGTACTCCATCAAAACTCCAAGCATAATTTTCTGAATTCTTATCTAGATTACATACTTCTTTCATCCATTGACCGCCCCAAACACCAGGATCAAAATACGGGACTAAACGAAAAGGACCTTTTACAACTTGTTTCATTCCTTTTCTAAATGCTTCACCAGTGATCAGTTTGGGATTATTTTTAATATTAGTGTCCAATAGATAATCAATATTATCAAATAAAGACTTTTTTATTTTATCAGCTAAGCGCCACTCAATAAAGTAACCTCTTTTGTATTTTTTAAGGCTATCCTCATTAAAATTATTTATTTTCCAATTTCCGATTTCATGACTGCGATATCGAAGTTGAATCTCCCAACGTGCTAAATCACAATATACTATAATTCCAGTTTTTGATATTAAACTGGCCCCAAAACCATAAATTATAGTTAATCCTTTTGTCTTTGTTATTAAGTCCTGAGCTTTTTTAACTTTTTCCGGAAAATAAAATTCTTCTAAATTATAATAACGTCCCATTACACCAAAAACACGGTCATCAGTAAGATTTCTTTTTATTTTATTAGTAATCTCCTCTCCAGATAACGCTAAATCATCCGAAAAAATAACTAACTCGGGGTTTAATGGATCTATTAAATTTGATTTAATTTCATCATATCTAACTCCTGGATAACATTCGAAAATAATTAATTTTTTTGTTTTTGATTTTTCAGCTAGAAATCTTGAAATAGATTTATATCCTTGAAATGCGTGGTCGTCGAAACCATTAATTTTAATTTCTGGTTCCTTATTATAATGTGATTTAAAATTTAAATAAGCCATTCTTCCTCCTAAATTATTTAGTATCATTCTTTTTGATCATGGTCTATGGTTATGCGACATTCAGTTAAATCTGAATTGAAATAATTAATTGTATATTCAATAAGTTTATCGTATTAGTCATAGCCATAACGAATACGCTTTAAAAAACAATGACCGGTTGGTGTCCCCATCATTTTTCCTATATCCTTCGGTGCCACTTGTGCTGAAACTGTTTCATTAAATTTTGAAAAAGCAATATCATTATTTGTTAGAAAACTATAAGAAGAGCCATATAACACTGGTACAGTTTGAGAAACTTCTACAATATTCAGTAAATATGTTTCCAAATATGTAACTATTTTCATGTCCTCTTAACCGTACACATTTGTATTTTTTTATTACAACTTCAATATTGAATAATTTCGCTAATTTTAATGAAGCATTAATTACTTCAAGGTTAGCATAAAAGGTTATATTATCTACTCCCATTTCCTTCATTTCGTTTGTATAACTTTGTATTTCAGTAAAGTAAAATTGATTGGCTTTATTTTGAAATACCATAGTCCTTAAACCCGCTCCTCTAAATACATATTTCTTTTTGCAAATATTTCTATAGTTTGTCGAACAGTGACTCGACTTACACCTTATTCTTTCATTAATTCTTTTTCTGGTGGAATTAACTCACCTTCTTCCCATTTGCTGTTTTCTATTTTTTTAATTGATTGCATTACTTGAATATATAGCGGTTCATTAATCAAAAAAACATTTTTTTCATAATATCCCGTCCTTGATTCCTTTTTGACTCATTATAACACAGATTTACGACTCCTTCAATACCTTTTTAATATATTTAATATATTTTTAATACCTTTAATTTGTTCTTAATACCTTTAAAAACAATCATGTAAATTCAGTTTCTTTATTGTTATTTGCTTACATGTTGATTTTTAAATATGATTATGATAAAATTTTAAAGATGAACGAAAGAGGGAATAAAATGAAACATTATTTAGGAATAGATGGCGGTGGCACAAAAACAAAGTTATGTTTAATTAATGAAAAAAAGGAAGTAATAGGTTTTTATAGTGCAGGACCGTCTAGCATTGACACTGTTTCAGAAGAAATAACCAGAAACAACATCTTATTTCCTTATAAAGAACTTTTGAAAATTGCTCCTAAAAATAGCGAAGTATCAGCTGTTTTTGCAGGCATCGGAGGTATAATCAATGAGGAAGATGAACAATTAGTAAAAAACCTTCTTAGGAAACTCCCAAACTTAGCTAAAAATGCGAAAATAAATGCTAAAAACGATATGTATAATGCCTTATATTGTGGTTTACTTTTTGATGAAGGTATGACCCTAATAATCGGCACAGGTTCTGTAGCTTTCGGGAAAGATTCGCATGGCAATTCTCACAAATGTGGTGGTTGGGGTTATAAAGAAGGGGATGCTGGAAGTGCTTATAATTTGGGCAAAGAAGCACTTCAATTAGCGATTCGGGCAACTGATGGGAGAATTAGTCGAACCCCTTTTACTCAGGAATTATGCGAAACAATTGGACTTGAATCTATTTATGATATTGTTCCAGTCGTTAATTCTTTATGGGAAGATAGAACAAAAGTTGCAAGTTATGCAAAAATAGTTACTAAATATGCAGAAAAAAATGATAAAAATGCTATTCAAATTATTGATATTGCAATAGAACAAATTGTTTTAGCGGTTAATGGTGTATTAAGAAACCTTGATATTACCAATAAAACCCTAGTTATAGTAGGAGGATTAGGAAACTCCGAAGGTTATTTTAAAGAAAAACTCCATCAACGAATTAAAAATTTAGATAAAGATATTATAATTACATCACCAAAAGTTGATCCAGCTGAGGGTGCAGCCTTAATGGCAATAAATTTATAATCACACATTACTATTAATAATATATAGTAAATACATCCAAAAATAAATTATTATTAAGAAAACATTACAAAAACGACTATTTCCTATTAAGGATATAGTCGTTTTTTTACTATAATGATTTTTTAATTGTCTATTTTTTAGGATACACTAAGTTGTAAATTATCCTCAGATTAACTTTTTCTAATTTTGAAGTGCTAATAAAGATGCATTTGCATCCCAGAGGTCGGGCCAGATAATCTCTCCATTAATTGCAGCAAAGATTTTTTCAATTGAATAAGTAGCAGCTTCTGCTTCTGTCATTAAAGAGACTCCAGCAATAGATTCTGTAATTGCTCCGGGTCCATTATTTCCATACTCCTTGAAATCAGCATTAACCGGACTATTTCCAGACATAATTTCATAACGATGCATTCCTTCTTCATTAGAATAAGGAAGTTTAGAGATGTGTTCTCCCATTTCACAATATAAATAAGCAACGGTTGCATCCGGATTCCACGGACGACCTAAGGCTACTGTTCCGAGTCCAACACCTTCATCAGCGGTCAACTTGCATCTTAAGAAAACATAACCATAGTCTCCTTTATCATTTCCGGTATGAGTGCCCTTATGAGCGGTCAAATAACCATTATTATTACTATTGC
>CALEGD010000023.1 GCA_937877075.1 uncultured Acholeplasmatales bacterium | reverse complement strand
TTAAACAGTTTGAAAAACTTCAGAATAAATTACAACAGCTAGAAAAAATTGATCGTGATAAGTTTTGTCAGGATATGATCAAAGAATTGGCGGCTAGATTGTTGGCGAAGGTCATTAAGAGGACGCCGGTTGGCGAATATGAACCATCTTCCGGTGTTCTTGGGGGGACGCTTAGAAGGGGATGGACTGCACAAAGTGAGAGAGAAGCGGAACTAACAGCGGTTTTCGGTGGTGGAAATTCGGTCAAAAGTTATGTTGATTCAATACAAGTAACAAAAACTGGCGATATGTACCAGATCGAGATCATTAATCCGGTTCATTATGCATCATATGTAGAATATGGTCACCGGACAAGAGATCACAAGGGATGGGTTGAGGGGCGATTTATGCTTACGATCTCTGAACAAGAACTTGATGCACAAGCACCGGCGATCTTGGAACGGAAACTAGAAAAAATACTTGGAGGATTGTTTAATGGTGAATAATATTAAAGATGCCATATCAATACGATTAAACCAAGTATTTGGAGACACATATGAAATTTATACTATCGGTGTAGAACAAGGGTTAGAGGAACCTTGTTTTTTTATTAAAACATTATCTCCAACTAGAAAACAAATAATAGGTAATAGGTATTTTCTAGAAGTTCCAATTGATATTCATTATTTTCCATCTGTAAAAAATGACAATGATGAATTAGATGAAGTTGGAACCAGTTTATTCAATGATCTGGAATACATCACGATGGTAAACGGTGACCAGGTTCGAGGAACTAAAATGAGTTACGAAAAATTTGAAGGAGTATTACATTTTTTTGTTAGCTATGGGATGTTCCTGATTAAAACGGAAGAATTAGATCCCATGGGAGAAATTAGTTATACCGGAGGGGTGAAAACTGAATGAGTAAAAATATTTTAGACGTTAACGAGATTAACACAAAGAAAAAACCTATATTTTCTAAAAGACAATTATTGAACTCTAAAAAATATCAGCATCAGAAAGATTTATTAAATGCAATTTTGGAAAATGATAAATCGTACAGTTTGTCAGAAGTTGATAAATTAATTAATGACTTTATGAAAAAGAAGGTGAATAACTAATGGCTTTAGGTGGGGGAAAGTTTTTAGTACAAAATAAAATATTACCGGGTAGTTATATTAACTTTATCAGCGCGGCTAAAGCGTCAGCTAACCTTTCAGACCGGGGTTATATTGCTTTACCTTTGCAGCTTGATTGGGGCGTTGACGATGGAGTTTTCGCGGTTACTCCTGAAGATTTCCAGAAGGAATCTTTAAAACTCTTTGGGTATGATTATACTCATGCGAAATTGAAGGGTTTAAGGGATTTGTTTAAACCCGGGTTAAAAATGGTGTATTTTTATAAACTCATGAGTAATGGAGTTAAAGCATCTAACACTTATTGTAATGCGAAATATAAGGGAATCCGGGGTAATGATCTAAAAACTGTCATTGGTGTAAATGTCGATGAACCGGAAAAGGTTGATGTTTTAACCTATTTGGGGAATACTTTGGTGGATGAACAGACGGTAGAACCGAATACCGACAACCTGAAACCAAATGATTATGTTGATTGGAAGTCAAATGTTGTTCTTGCCGAAACAGCCGGATTACCGTTGACTTTGGGTAGCAATGGTGATGAATTAACCGGAACCCAATATCAAGCGGCTTTGGATGCTTTTGAATCTTACTCTTTTAACGCTTTGGGTTGTTCGTCAACGGATCCACTTATTATCAGTTTGTTTGTGGAGTACACTAAACGGATCAGAGATACGGTAGGAGCAAAGTTCCAGACCGTTGTATACCGGACACCTGCCGATTATGAAGGCATTGTTAATCTGGAAAACAAAGTGTTGGATGATGAAAACCCCGCGGCATTGGTATACTGGGTAACCGGAGCGATCGGTGGCGCGCCTGTCAACAAAAGTAACACTAACAAAAAATATGATGGGGAATATGAAGTAGATACCAAGTATAAGCAAAGTGAACTTGAAGCCGGTTTACTTGCTGGAAAATTCATGTTTCATCTTGTCGGTGAGGATGTTAGGGTTTTGGATGATATTAATAGTTTTACCACCGTTACCGACGAGAAGTCTATTGATTTTGCAAGTAACCAGACCATGCGAGTACTTGATCAGATTGCCAATGATATAGCGGTATTGTTCAACACTAAATATCTTGGTAATGTACCTAATGACCGAGCAGGACAGATTAGCCTTTGGAATGACATTGTAAAACATCACCAGTTACTCGAATCCATTCGAGCAATTGAAGATTTTGATCCAGAAAATGTAACAGTTGCAAAAGGCGATCATAAAAAAGCGGTTGTAGTTAATGATCTGGTAATGCCGGTTAATGCAATGGCACAACTTTATATGACCGTAATCGTAGAGTAAAGGAAGGAGTGAAATAAATGCCTAACACAATGAACGCTAAAGATGCGGTTAGTGCATCTCTTGCTGAATGTTTCGTGACCATTGAAGGAGAACGATATAACTTTATGCAAGCGATTAATCTTGAAGCAAGGTTTAATAAAACAAAGACTAAAGTTCCTATTTTGGGTAAGACCGGGAAGGGGAACAAAAGCACAGGCTGGGATGGGGATGGTTCGGCAACGTTTCATTACAATACTAGTATTTTTCGGAAATTGATGGTGAGGTATAAAAACACCGGAGAAGATGTTTATTTTGACATTCAATTGACAAATGAAGATCCAACTTCTTCGGTTGGCAGACAAACAGTAATTCTTAAAGACTGTAACATGGATGGGGGTATTCTTGCTAAGTTTGATGCTGATGCGGGATATTTGGATGAGGACGTGGATTTTACTTTTGAGGATTTTGAACTACCGGAGGAATTTAATTTACTTGAAGGGATGCAGTAAGGGGTGAATTCACACCCCTTTAATTTTTAAATTAGGAGGAATAAATAAATGAGTAACTTGTCAGGTTTTTTAGCACAAAACGCCTTGCCTGTCGAAAATATTAAATATGTTGCGTCAAAACGATTTTTAGATGATAATAAACAACCTTTAGAATGGGAGATTAAATGTATAACATCTACCGAAGATGAGGAATTAAGGAAATCTTGTACTAGGAGAATTCCACTTCCTGGGGGTCGAAAGGGACAATATACTCAAGAAACAGAATATACAACTTATATTAGTAAATTGGCGGCCAATTGTACTGTATTTCCTAATCTCAATGATGCAGAATTGCAAGACAGTTATAAGGTTATGGGAGCGGAAGCACTTTTAAAACGAATGTTGTCACCGGGAGAATATGCGGATTACGTTTTAAAAGTACAAGAAATAAATGGATTCCAAACGTTACAAGAAGATATTGATGAAGCAAAAAACTTATAGAAGAAGGAGATGCAGAATCGAATTATGCTTACTATTGTTTGCATAAATTGCATCTCCTTCCTTCTCAATTTTTACAACTACCCCAAAAAGAACGAGCATTTATTATAGCGGCAATTCAGAGTAAAATGGAAAAAGAGAAAAAAGAAAATAAAAAGGCTAAACGGGGATGGGGTAAAAAGAAAGGCAGGTGAGAAAGTGTCCACAATCAAATCGGCAATTCAGATTTATGACGGAATGTCACCGGCGTTTAAGTCAATGAATACAGCGATGAATATTGTTTTGAATAGTTTTCAAGCGATTCAATCAGCATCTTCTACGGCGGTTGATACCAATAGTATCAAACTAGCGAGGGAAGAACTTGCAAAAGCTGGAAGTACTTTCAATTCAATTGAACAAGAAATTAAAGATGCTGATACCGCTCAACAACAATTTAATAACGATATACGAAGTGGAACAGTTGCGGCGAGTGGACTTCAAAATAAAATTATGAGAATTGTTGCTACTCTTGGGGCAACATTCGGGAGTAAACAATTAATAGAGCTATCAGATCAAACGGTACAACTGGGGGCGAGATTGGATCTGATAAATGATGGTTTGCAAACAACTAATGAACTACAAAATAAAATATTTGCATCAGCAGAACGAGCGAGGGGTTCTTATGTTGCTACCGCCAATTCTATTGCGACTTTGGGGAGTCAAGCAAGAGATGCCTTTTCGAGCAATGATGAATTGATTGCCTTTCTGGAGCAAATCAATAAAACGTTTGTGATTGCCGGTACTTCAGCGACCGGAGCAGAATCAACGATGTATAACTTAACTCAAGCACTAGCCAGTGGAGTATTGAGAGGACAAGATCTAAACGCAGTAATGAGTAATACTCAACCGATTGTTCAAAATATCGCCGATTATCTAGATGTTCCTGTCGGAAAAATAAGAGAAATG
>CALEGD010000022.1 GCA_937877075.1 uncultured Acholeplasmatales bacterium | reverse complement strand
TTATTGATTGGGTAAGCAAAGAAATACTTTCTTATCCAGGAGTTTTAGGTATCCATGATTTGGATATTCATACTTATGGCCCGGGGAAAACATTTATTACCGTGCATGTAGAAGTGGATTCACTGATTAACATTAATATTAGTCATGATATCATAGATAATATAGAAAATGATTTTAAGAAAAAACATAATATTAATCTTGTCATTCATATGGATCCCATTGATACGACTAATGAAGATACTTTACATTTAAAGGAAATGACAGAAAAGTTTTTAAAAGAAATTGACAGTGAACTTAGATTCCATGATTTTCGGGTTGTAATGGGTCCGACTCATACAAAATTAATATTTGATGTCGTAATGCCGTTGGGGTTTTCTCTCAGCCCCGAGCAATTAAAAACAGAAATCATCCGCCGTATTCAAGATTATGATCAGCGGTTAAATCCGGTGATTACGGTAGATCTTAATTATTACTAGATGAATTGGAGGAACTATGAAAAACATCAAAAAATGGAAAGAATTTGGTGAACTGGACTTAGAATTAAAACAAGCATTAGATTTGTTGACCGACCTAGAATTAGAGGACGCCTTCTATAAGGACCTAGATTTTGGAACTAACCGGATGAATATATATACCTTAAGAAAAGCAAACTATGGTTTTGGTAAATATCTTTTAAAAAAGTATCCGCATCCTGCAGTTGTTATAGCTTATGATTCTCGTCATAAATCCTATGAATTTGCAATTGACTGTGCCCGGACTCTTGGAGCCTTGAATATTAAAGTTTATTTTTTTGGAAAAATAACTCCGACACCGCAACTTTCCTTTGCAGTCAGAAGACTGCAAGCTCAAGGTGGGATTGTCATTACTGCCAGTCATAATCCACCCCAGTATAATGGTTATAAAATTTATGACGAATATGGTTGTCAGATGGTTCCTGATTTAATTGAGGAAGTAAAAGAAGAAATAAAAAAGGCACCCGATGCTTTTTTTATTCAGGTTGGTAATTTTAGCGAGCTTCAAAAAGTTGGAATGATCACAGAGGTAGAAAAAGAAATCGACGATGAATATCTTAAGCTTGTACGAGGAGTGGGAATAAAACCGGAGCTTGAAAAAGATGATTTTCTGGTTGTCTTTACCCCTTTACATGGAACGGCGGCTTTATTTGGAGAAAGGCTTCTTCAAAATATCGGTTATCATTATCGACTTGTTAGCGAGCAGATGATTCCCGACCCAAACTTTTCCACCGTTGATTATCCGAATCCGGAAGACCCAAAAGCTTTTAGGCTTGCCTTTGAATATGGGGAAAAATATCATGCGGATATTTTGCTGGCAACTGATCCCGATGCCGATCGCATTGGCCTTGCAGTTCTTGACGAGGGTATTTATCATTTGCTTTCCGGAAATCAAACAGGAGCGATTCTCCTTTATTACTTGATTAATGAAAAGAAAAACATTGGTCCTGGAGTAGTCTTTAATACGGTTGTGACATCAGATCTTGGTGCAAAGATAGCAAGGGTTGCAGGCCTTGATGTAAAGTCTACTTTGACCGGTTTTAAATATATCGGCGAACAAGCAAAATTCTTAGAAGGAACAGATAAGGAGTTTTTCTTTGGCTATGAAGAGTCTTTTGGTTTTGTTGTAAAACCATTTGTTCGCGATAAGGATTCCCTGCAGGCTTTAGTGCTTTGTTGCGAAGCCGCTAATTTTTATAAACTACAAGGAAAAACCCTGATTCAGGTTTTGGAAGAAATTTTTCAAAAATATGGTTATCATCAAGAAGAGCTTGTAAATCTTCAATTGGAAGGAAAGAAAGGTTCATCTAAAATTAAAAAGATAATGAATTATTTTCGGGATTATCCTGTTTCTCAATTTGGTAATTATTTTATTTCCGCTAAGGAGGATTATTTGATACGAACCCGAAGTACTGAAAGCGGGATATCACCGCTCTTGCTTCCTGCATCCGATGTTATTAAGTTTTATCTTGAGGACGGCAGTTGGGTGGTACTACGTCCGAGCGGAACGGAACCGAAACTAAAAATCTATCTGGCAACCGTCTCAGAAAGTTCTCTAGATGCAGAAGCGAAAATAAAGGAATTAAAAAATATCATTTTAAAGATGATAGATAAGGTAGGTTAATATGAATAAATCTTTTTTTACTCAAAATCGTCTTAATTATTTAAATCAAGTAAATAACAATTCACTTTCGCTCTTTTTCTCCGGTTTAGTTTATCCGAAGTCGGCTGACGAAGATTATGGATTTGAAGTGAATAAGAATTTTTATTATCTTACGGGTATTAATCAAGCAAATGTTATCTTAACTTTAGTAAAGAGAGAAAATAAAGAAAAAATTACTCTTTTTATTGAAAAGAATGATCCCATACTAGTTAAATGGGTTGGAGCCAAACTGGAAATCGATGAAGCGAAGGAAATATCCGGTATTGATGATGTTCGTTATTTAGAAGATTTTGACGGTTTCCTTTTCAACCTTTTTAATGCCACTCGTGTTTATGAAATTAAACCGGATTCGCTCTATCTGGACTTGGAAAGACGTCGCGATCCGTATCTCATTAATAAGGAAACTCTTTTTTCTCAAAATTTTAAAAAAGATTATCCAGAAATTGCCATTAGAAACTCGCATGAAATTGTCATTTCCTTAAGAATGATTAAAACTGCGGAGGAAATTTCTTTAATCAAAGAAAGTATTAATACTACTAAAGGCGGAATTGAAACCTTGATGCGCGAAGCCCGGCCGGGATTATATGAATATCAACTGGAATCTTATTTTGACCAATATATTAAATATCATGGACAGAAGACTCATGCCTTTAAAACAATCGCTGCTTCTGGGAAAAATGCCACCATCCTTCATTATGTTGATAATAATGAAAGAATGAAAGCCGGTGAGTTGATCCTTTTTGATCTTGGTGCCAGAACCGATTTCTATGTGAGCGATATCTCGCGGACTATTCCGGTTGACGGAAAGTTTATGCCTAGAGCCCGTCTGGTATACCAGGAAGTTCTTGATGTCAATAAGAAATGTATTGAATTTTTAAAACCGGGTATTACCTGGCAGGATTATAATGATTATGCGAAAGAGTTGCTTACTTCCGCATTAATCCGTCTAGGTTTGATTAAAGATAAAACCGAGTTACAGAAATATTATTATCATAATGTCGGTCATTTCTTGGGTTTAGATACTCATGATCCGGGTTCATACGAGCTGGTTTTAAAACCGGGTATGGCATTGACGGTTGAGCCGGGACTTTATATTGAAGAAGAAGGAATCGGTGTTCGGATTGAGGATGATGTTCTGATTACCGAGAACGGAGCTCTTAATTTAAGTTCCGATATTATTAAAGAAATTGACGATATTGAAAAATTTATGGCTGCCTCTAAATAGCAGCCTTTTTTAACGGAAAAATCCGGTTCAGAACTAATATATGAATGGGGGGTAGTTATGAAAAAAATTTTTGTTTTTATAGTATTATTACTTTTATCGGGAATGCTTTCCATGCAAATTAGCGCTGCCTATGGTCATGATGCTTTTACTGGTATTTCTCTTGAAGATGATGGGAAATTACTAACAGAAATGACTTCGGAAGAAATTGAAGAAGGCTATAAGGCAATGGGAAAGAGAAAATTTTTGGGTTGGAAGCATCATTATTTCTTAATCGAAGGAAAGGCAAGTTATATCGGGGAGGTTATCTTTGCAAAGTCAAATCGTACCGGACAACCGATTGAAGTTAATTATGTCTTACAAGAGAAAAAGTATAATGAAACCAGTTGGAAAATATCAGGTTCGATTTCAGGAAAGATAGAAGCCAAAGTTAAAAAGGCTAATATCGGGGGAAGTGCGGAAGTAGAGGGAGAAAAGAAGGGCTTGGATTCGTTTACCCGTTTTGAGGAAACAAAATTCAAAGTTACGGTTGAACCAAATCATCGCATAGTCTTTCATGTCACCGGAGATTGTGTGATCACAAACGGTGTCAGTAAACAATATATTTTCGGAATCTGCTTTAAGAAAGGTTCTTGGGAATATCTTGATGTTCTGACAACCTATTATGAGTTATTGGAAACGGAGATTAAAGAATGAAGAAGTTTTTCTTAATTTTTTCCGTTTTCATCTTTCTTACTGTAATCACTATTATTTTACTTTTGAATAAGCAAGAAACAACTTTTACACTTACGACTTTTCCACAGTCTTATAATCTCGTTTGTCCTTATTCTGAAAAAGAAGAAATGGAAATTGAACTTTATCTAAACCGGAATGATGCTTTTATTTTGGAGAATAAAGCTTTGGTTTCTGCTTATATATGTGATGAGAAAAAAGAAAATACGCTCCCGCTTCAACTCATGGAGATTAATAAAACCGGAGGAGAAATTAATTTCAAGGATGAAATTTATTTTTCTTATGAATTCCGCTTTGAGTTAAACTTTCCTGTCGAAAATGATTTTGAATTTTTACTTACGGAGGCTTATTTGAATCTAGAATATCGCTATGGTGAAATTATGGTTCATATTGGAAGTTTCTCATTTTATAAGATTCCTTCCTTTGGGAGTGAGGATCTTTATATATCGAGACTTCAAGGGATCGTAAATGAACTGTCAGAAACAAAAACTTTGGTTGGGGTAGTTATGTCTTTTCGTTCAAAAGTAAACTCAGAAATCATCATCAAAGATATTTTACCGTTAGATATAAATCTCCATCCCTCTTTAAATGATATTCTCTACCTTGATGACAGAACAATTAAATCAAGCGAACCGATTGATGATTTATTAGGAACTTATGACCCTTTGATAATTGATTCAAGAAAAGCAGAGATCAAGATAAATCAAGAAGAAGTCAGGTTTCTCCTTCCCTTAAAATATCAAGAAATACTTCCGGTAAATCGAGTTGGATTTCTTGTAGAATATGAAATCGGTGGCGAAGAAAGAAAGTTTTATTATAATGAATTTACCTTCTTTAGCGATCATGAGTATTCAAAAAAGCAATTGAATACCCTTCTTTTCCAAACCTATGAAAATTATTGAATTAAACAATGTTTCTAAGCGCTTCCGTTATCAAAAGGTCTTTGAAAATTTTAGCTTTTTTGTAAATAAAGGAGAATGCATACTCTTAGTGGGTGCTAACGGCTCCGGAAAGAGTACTTTAATCAGAGGTATTCTTGGCCTTATCGGCTTTGATTCGGGATTGGTTCGAATTCGCAGTGATAAGATTAGTTATGTTCCGGAAAGATTTTCTTTTCCGGAGTTTGTTACCCTCAAAGCTTTCTTGAAGGTTTTGCTTTTAGATTTTAATGATTTAGAACTTTATCATATCCTAGATGAATGGGGTCTATTATGTGATAGCAACAAAGATTTAGGAACATTTTCTAAAGGAATGAAACAGAAAGTTTTACTTATTCAAGCTATTCACTCCGATTCTGATATTCTATTATTTGATGAACCGTTGAGTGGATTAGATAATTTATCGGAAACACGTTTAATTCGGAAACTTGAGGTTTTGAAAAGCAATGGAAAAACCATTTTAATTGCTTCTCATAATCCAAATAAATTTGGTAATCTTCCCGATCGGATTATTAAACTTGAAGGAGGAGATTTGTGAGGAAACTTTGTCGGTGCCACTTTATTTATCTTTTAAATCGGACAACCCTACTGATCTTCTTTTTGATACTCTTTCTTTCCTTTCTCGGTTTTCTTGATTCTGCTATTTCTCTGGATAGAAAAGAAATGGCTTTTCTAAATAACAACTATTATTACCAGAATTCCTTTTTTATTTTAAATTTGCTGGGGATATTTACTTCTGTCTTCATTTATTCCCATTCTTTTCTTTTAAAATGCGATCAATATTCAGAACTGATTCTAATCCGAAAAATATCCCGAAGCCGTTACTTCTTATCCAAGACTTTAGTTATTTCCCTCTTCCTTATTTATTTTCTTATTCTAGAAACAAGCTTATTTCTGGTTTGCGGTTATTTTTTTCTTCCAAAGTTCTTTCCGCCGAGGGACTGTTTACTAGCTTTTTTTAACTTATTATTTTTAAGTATTTATTATGGATTATTAGGTTTAATTTTCTTTCAAATATTTTCAAATCTTTATGTGATAATTATTCCTTTTTTTCTCTTTATTTTTGGTTCAATTATTAATGAAAGCAGCAACAAATTCGGAGTAATCTTCAATTTTCTTTTTCCGAACTATCTTTCCGATAAATCGGGATTAGTTTTCGGAAGTTTTCATATAATGATAGTGACAATTGTTTTGGTACTTATTAATCAGTTAATTTTTCTTTCTCGAGATTTATAAGGAAAAAGTTTTTCCACTTGACACAACCAAACAAATGTTGTATAATAAGTTAGTAATTTATCATAGTGAAAAGTAGAAGTACCCACTTCTCACCTGATCGATGAAATATTGGTAGGTTCCGAACACTAATTTATATTTTGTGATTTTTAGTGGGTGCTTTTAGCGCTCACTTTTATTTTTACTATGATAGTACTAAAAATATATAGGAGGTGCTGTATATCAGTAAAAATCTTGACCGCAAAGCGGAAGCATTGGTAAACGATAATATCAATGCGTCAGAAGTCTTGGTCATTAATGAGAAGGGAGAGGCCTTAGGAGTCAAACCGATTGAAGTTGCTCAAAAATTAGCAGACGCAGCCGGATTAGATTTAGTATGTGTCGCTCCGAATGCTAAGGTTCCTGTTTGTCGTTTTCTGGATTATAGTAAATTCAGATACGAACAACAAAGAAAAGCACGGGAGTCAAAGAAAAACCAAAAAATCATTAATGTTAAGGAAATTTGGCTGACTCCAGTTATCAGTTCAAATGATTTTGAAACCAAGCTTAGGAGAGGGCGCCAGTTTTTGAGCGATGGAGATAAACTAAAAGTCACACTTCGTTTTGGACGACGGATGAGAATGCTTTCTTCTGATGTTGATTCGGATAAGATGTTAACCAAGTTTATCGAAGCAACAACTGACATTGCCAATGTCGATAGTAAGCCTACTTTAGAAGGTAGGAATATGACGCTTTTTTTAAGTCCTAAAAAAGATAATAAATAAGACAAGGAGTGAATTAATATATGCCTAAAATGAAAACCCATAGCGGTACAAAAAAAAGAATCAAGATCACCGGAACCGGTCTTGTTATGGGAGGATGACCGGGCACTAGTCATTTGGCACCCGGAAAGACTCAAAAGCGAATTCGTCACTTACGGAAAGAGGCGTCTGTAAGCGCAGCTGACATGAAGCGTATCAAAAAACAAATAGCAAATATTAAATAAGGAGGAAATTTATTATGCCACGTACAAAAGGCGGAATCGTTTCGAGAAGAAGACGTAAGAAAATTTTGAAATTAGCCAAAGGTTATTTTGGTTCAAAACATACATTATATAGAACTGCGAATGCCCAGGTAATGAAATCCCTGTCCTATGCATATCGTGATCGCAAACAAAGAAAAAGAGATTTTAGAAAACTTTGGATTACTAGAATTAATGCCGGAGCAAGACTCAATGGTCTTTCTTATAGCAAATTAATGTTTGGACTTCGTAAGGCAAAGATTGAAATTAATCGGAAGATGTTGGCTGAACTTGCAATCAATGATGCTAAGGCTTTTAATGTCTTATGCGCTAAGGCTAAAAAAGCAGCAAGTAAGTAAGAAAGAACCAAGTTATGGTTCTTTTTTATGTGCGACAGGCAGTTATATTGACTAGAGAATTACAGGTTTTCTAGTCGTTTTACTAATTAGGGCCGGAGAATGTGGATACCTATGTATTAACCTATTCGATGCTTGAGATACACGAGCA
>CALEGD010000021.1 GCA_937877075.1 uncultured Acholeplasmatales bacterium | reverse complement strand
TTTACCATCAATGATACGACCATAAATATTGAAGGGAGATTAAATTCTAAGTCATTTTTTCTTTCAACCGACCTAACAACTCAGTGGGTTTCCGGGATAATCCTGGCTCTCCCTTACCTACCTTTAGGTACGACCCTTAATTTTGATGTTCCGCTTTCTTTATCTTGCTATCCGCTGTTGACCATTAAGGTTTCCGAAACCTTCGGAATTTCCCATCTAATTGATTCCGAAAAGATTAGTTTAGAAAAGGAAACTAAGTATCAAGCTTCGAACTTCCGAATTGAAGGTGATTATTCGGCCGCAGCAAATTGGTTGGCCGCTTCCATCTTTAATCAAAAACTTAAGGTCGGCAATCTTAACCTTGAATCCTTACAAGCTGATTTTGCTATTTTTAATCATTTAGAGAAAATGGGAATTAGTTTTAAATATGAGGATGGTGATTTTTCCTATCACTCCGGCCGGCTTTCTTCTACAACCCTTGATATTTCCTCTTCACCGGATCTCTTTCCGGTGCTTGCGGCTCTGGGGGCGGTAGGTAATGGAATTCTTCGGATTAGAGGGATTAAGAAATTAAAATACAAGGAAACAAATCGCGTTCAAATGATGGTTCAAGGTCTAAAGAAGATAGGCGCCGATATAGAGTTAAATACCGAAGAAGTGATGATCAGAGGTTCGGGTATTCTTGAAGGCGGCGGCGAGGTAATCACTCAAAATGATCACAGAATCATTATGGCTTTTGCTGTTATAGCCGCTAGAGTCCGTAAGCCTTTTGTATTAATGGATTTTTTGGGCGTTTCCAAAAGTTATCCCGATTTTTTTGATCAATACCAAAACTTCGGCGGAAAGGTAGAAGTTCTGAAATGAAAGAAATGTCGGTAAATTATAGAAATCAAACTGTAAAAATCCTCCTCGGGGAAAATCTTCTTGAGAGAACTTGTTTTCCTACCGGAGTTAAATATTTTATTTTAACCGATGATAATGTCGGTCCTCTTTATTTAAAAAAGCTTATTAATGAAATCCCTAACGCTAATTATCTTGTGCTTCCCTCGGGCGAAGGAAGCAAGGATACAGTAAATGTTTTAAATATTATCGGGATGCTTTTGGAACTTGAATTTTCCAAGGGAGATTATTTTATTGCCTTAGGGGGAGGGGTTATCACCGATTTATCCGGTTTTATTGCCTCGATTTATAAACGAGGCATGAAGATGATCAGCATTCCTACGAGTTTGCTTGGTCAAGTTGACAGTGCCCTTGGCGGAAAAACCGGAGTCAATTATTCAAAGGATCAGTTGACTTTTAAGAACCAAATCGGTACCATTTATCATCCCGAGATGATTTTAATTGACCCGAATTTTCTTAAAACCCTTCCGAAAGCAGAGTTTAGAAGCGGTCTTGGAGAAATTATTAAATATGGACTTTGTTTTGATCAAGAGTTGTTTTATCAATTATTTGAAAGTTTTTCTTTGACGGAAATTATTTTGCCTTGTTTAGAGATAAAAGCCGAGGTAACCCTCCTAGACGAATTTGAAAATTCTGAAAGAAAACTTTTAAATTACGGACATACAATCGGTCATGCTTTGGAAAGTCTTTCTGGGTTTTCTCTTCGCCATGGTGAGGCTATTGCCCTCGGTATGCTTTATGAAACTGAAGATCCCCTCATCAAGAATGAACTAAAGCGTCTTTACAAACTTTTTGATTTTCCGGGTTTTGAGTTTTCACGTATGGATTTAATCACTTATCTAAAACAAGATAAGAAGATTAGCCGCGGCAGGATTCAGCTTCCGGTACTGGAGGAAATCGGAAAAGTTTGTTTAAAAGAAATTGATTTAGAAGAGCTTTTACGGAGGATTTAATGAGCATTTTTGGAAAGAATATCCGTATCTCATTATTCGGAGCATCTCATGAGAAATATATCGGACTGACAATTCATGGTTTTCCGGCCGGGATTGAAATAAATGATGATTTAATAAAAAAACGGCTGAAGCTCCGCCGAGGATTAAATCACTTAACTTCAAAACGCTTTGAAACTGATGAATTTAGTTTTATTTCCGGGGTTTTTAAAGGTTTTTCGACCGGTGCCCCACTAACTGTTCTTGTAGAAAATATTGATTTAAAAAGTGCGGACTATGAAAAGACCTATGGTCTTGCCCGTCCGTCTCATGCCGATTATACTCAACATATAAAATATCACGGCTTTGAAGACTATCGCGGCGGCGGCAGGGCTTCCGGACGTCTGACCGTGGTTTTTATAATTCTTGGAGCTTTATGCGAAGAGATTCTTGTTAAGCGGGGCATTATAATTGCGTCAAGAATAGAATCGGTTTATAATATTATTGACCGAAAAAAAAGTTTAGAACTCAATCATTTGCTTTCCTTAAAAGAAGAAGTTTTCCCGGTAATATCTGAAGAAACCAAAATTGAGATGTTGGACTTAATCGAAAAGACCGCATCCGTTGGTGACAGTCTTGGCGGAATTGTAGAAACTTGGATTTATGGACTTCCGGCAGGTGTCGGTTCACCATTTTTTGACAGCCTGGAATCCTATCTATCACATCTGATTTTTTCTGTTCCTGGTGTTAAGGGAATTGAGTTCGGATCCGGTTTTGAAATAACCAAGTTGACCGGAAGCGAGGCGAATGATATGATGCATTTTGAAGAAGGCATTAAGTACTATTCTAATCATTCCGGTGGTATTAACGGCGGAATCTCAAATGGGAACCAAGTTTATTTCCGGACTGCTTTTAAACCAACGCCTTCAATCAGTAAACCTCAAAAAACAATTAATTTTTTGAAAAACGAAAGTGTGGAAATTGAAATAATCGGCCGACATGATGCAATAATCGCTATAAAAGGTTTACATGTGATAAATGCCTTAACTAATTATGCAATTTTGGATATGATATTATGAGTTTAGATAAATATCGCCAAATCTTAAATGAACTTGACGGAAAACTTCAAAAATTGCTTGAAGAACGTTTTTCATTAAGTCAAAAAATTGGTCTTTACAAATTTAAAAACAAGCTTCCGATTTTTGATGCTAATCGTGAGGAGGAAATATTAAAAGGAATATCCGGGAAATACCGTGCAGATATACAAGATATTTACCGATTAATTCTCCTAAAAAGCAAAGAAAAACAAAAATATGACTATTTCTTAGTCGGTTCTAATTTGCCTTATTCCTTTTCTCCCCTAATATATCAGTTTTATGGAATCAATAATTATCAACTGCTAGAATGTGATGATTTTTCTTTAGTTTTAAATCATAAATTTAAAGGTTTAAATATTACCAATCCCTATAAACATCGAGCTTACATCACATGTGAGCGCGTAAGTGAAATAGCGAAGCGATCAGAGAGTGTAAATATTATTATCAAAGATGAAAACAATTTATTCGGAGACAATACTGATTACTATGGATTTAACGCTTTGCTGGACTATTATTGTTTTAATCCCAAAGGGAAGCATTGCCTGATCATCGGCAATGGTGCGACCGCTAAACTAATTGCTTTAGTCCTCAAGGACCGTAAAGCTTCAAAAGTTAGTTTTATCGTCAGAAATAAAAGGACGGAAGCAGAAGTACTTCTTTCCGAATATCGTAATTTTAAGAATTGTGATTTTATCATCAATGCCACTCCGTACGGAACTTATCCGAAGATAGAACTTAGACCTCTCTTTCCATTGGCGGAATTTAAAAATCTTGCAGGCGTGATTGATTTAATATATAATCCCGGTCTTACTCCTTTAATCAGAGAAGCAAAGAAGTATCAGATTCCGACTGCCGACGGTCTCTATATGCTTGTTGCCCAAGCTTCTCGAAATGCTGCCTATTTTCTCGGTCGAAAAACAAATGAGATTTTAGAAGTTTATCGGAAACTTAAATATTTTCGTACTAATATTGTCTTAATCGGTATGCCTTATTCCGGGAAAAGCAGGCTTGGTGAACTTTTATCTAAGGCTTTGGATAAGGAATTAGTTGACATTGACCGAAAGTTAGAAGAAAAAGGGCTGGGTATTAATAGTCTGCTTTTGAAAGAAGGTCTTGATAGTTTTCGAAAAGCAGAAGCAATAGAAACGATTCATTATGCCGGAAAATGGAATCAGATTATCGCTTGTGGGGGCGGCATTGTTCTAAGTCAAGAAGCTATGGAGCATTTACAAAACAACGGACTGATTCTGTTTTTGGATGTTAATCAAGAAAGGCTCGCCTCAAGAATTGATGGGACTAGGCCTTTAATCAAAAGTCGTCAGGATTTGTTTCGAACCTATCAAGAGAGAATCAAGCTTTACCGAAATTACGCCGATTTGATTATCGGCGAAGAAGAAGAAATAACAGAAATTAAGGTGAAAATAAATGAATATCTTTGTGATTAATGGACCAAATCTCAATTTTTTGGGTATTAGAGAAACCAAAGTCTATGGAGATGCAAGTTATCAAGATTTAGAAAACTATTTAAAAGAAGTAGCGGGAAAAATAAATATTCGCTTGGATATCTTTCAGACAAACCATGAAGGGGCAATCATCGATAAAATTCAAGAAATCTATTATCGTAAATATGACGGAATCATAATTAATCCTGGGGCCTATACTCATTATTCTTATGCCATCAGAGATGCAATTAAAGCAATCAATATACCGGTTGTTGAGGTGCACTTAACAGATTTGAATAAACGAGAAGATTTTCGAAAGACTTCGGTAATTTGTGATGTTTGTAGAGCAAGTTTTATGGGCAAGGGTTTTTCTAGTTATCTAGATGCTTTAAAGTTTCTTTCGGAGGTAGCCGATGTTAATAAATGATCATTTTAAAAAGATTAAACTTGGTGATTTAACCGTCGGCGAGGATTTAGTAATAATTGCCGGTCCTTGCGCGATTGAAAGTTTGGATCAAATGGAAGAAATAGCGAAGAATCTTCTTGATAGGAAGATTAAAATTCTTAGGACGGCTGCTTTTAAACCAAGAACCTCTCCTTACTCCTTTCAGGGTTTGGGTCGGGAAGCTTTTGCGATTATTCGTAAATTGAAAGAGAAATATCCGCTTTTGGTCGTCGGGGAAATTGTAAATATCAATGATCTTCCTGATTATTTAGAACTCTTCGATATCATTCAAGTCGGAGCTCGGAATATGCAGAACTTTGAATTATTGAAAGGTTTAGGTGGGGTGAGGCGACCGATTCTCTTGAAACGTGGTTTTGGTAATACGATTGAAGAATGGCTGAATGCAGCCGAATATTTATATAAATACGGAAATACCGAGGTTGTTTTATGTGAACGCGGGATCAGAACCTTTGAGAATTCAACCAGGAATACTCTGGATATCAGCAGTGTTCCGATTGTTAAGGCAAGGTGTAAACTTCCGGTTTTGGTTGATCCTTCCCATGCCTCCGGTAGACGTGATCTGATCGCTCCGCTTTCTTTTGCTGGGGTAGCGGCCGGTGCCGACGGATTGATGATTGAAGTTCATAATCATCCCGATCAAGCCTTTAGTGACGCCCAACAAACAATCGGTTTTCAAGAGTTTGATCGTATTTTGGAAACTTTGAAACAAATGGCCCGGATTTTTAAGAAAAATTTTTAATTTAAAAACGTTATCAAATCTAATTGATATTGAAAAAAACTGGAAAAAAGGGTATAATAAAATAGTAAAGTAAACTTTAAGGAGGATAAATAATGGTTAAAGTTGCTATTAATGGTTTCGGTAGAATCGGAAGATTAGCTTTTCGTCTAATGTTCGGTTCCGAAGATTTTGAAATCGTCGCTTTAAACGATTTAACTGGCGCTGCCGATCTGGCATATCTTTTAAAGTATGACAGTGCTCAAAAAGGTTACAAGCAAGATTCAGTTTCCTGGAAAGAGGATGCAATTGTTGTTGACGGAAAGGAAATCAGAGTTTATGCGGAAAAGGATCCGGTCAATTTACCTTGGAAAGATTTAGGTGTTGATGTTGTCCTTGAGTGTACCGGCATTTTCACAACCAAAGAAAAGGCTGAGGCTCATATCAAAGCCGGTGCTAAAAAAGTTATTATTTCTGCACCCGCAAAAGGCGGAGGTGTTCCGACCGTCGTTTTCAATGTTAACCATGAAACTTTAACGGGTGATGAGACAATCATTTCCGGTGCTTCTTGTACAACTAACTGCTTAGCTCCGGTAGCTAAAGTCTTAAACGATAAATTCGGACTTGTAAAGGGATTTATGACCACCGTTCATGCTTATACAAATGATCAAAACACCCTTGACGGACCGCATAAAGGCGGAATCAAATCCCGTCGTACACGCGCTGCCGCCGCTAATATCGTCCCGACAACTACCGGCGCCGCTGCTGCAGTTGGCTTAGTTCTTCCTGAACTTCAAGGAAAACTTGACGGAATGGCACTTCGTGTTCCCGTAATTACCGGCTCTGTTGTTGACTTAGTATTTGAACCGGGAAAAAATGTTACCCTAGAAGAAGTTAATGCTGCCTTAAAAGCTGCATCAAATGAAACTTTAGGATATACTGAAGACCCGATCGTTTCTAGTGATGTCATCGGTATGGAATACGGTTCATTGGTTGACGGACTTTCTACTAAGGTTATGGAAGTTGACGGAAAACAACTTGTCAAGATTATTGCTTGGTATGATAATGAAATGAGTTATACCGCTCAACTGGTCCGTACTGCTAAGTATTTGATTAATAAGTAAATATCATAAATTCACTTCAATCATTCTTGATTGAAGTGTTTTTTTTGAATTTAAGTTTAATTCCCTTTTTTCCACATATTATATTAGTGAACAAAAGGTGAATCAATGATAACTAACAGCATCAAAAAGTTAATATTTATAATTTTATTGATACTGATTCTATATCTGACTTATTTGGCACTCCCATTTGCGATTGAAATCGGAAAATTTATTCTTAAACTCCTGCTGCCGTTTATTTTTTCTTTCGGGATAGCATTTATTCTTCAACCGGTGGTTGTCTTTGTACAAAGGTTTGTCAAGAAGAGGGGACTTGCAGTTATAATAGTAGTAGCAACTTTCATCGGAATCATAACCCTATTGGGTTATTTAATCACGCCTCATTTAATTCGGGAATTAAAAGTTTTAATCAAAAACCTTCCTTCAATTTTAGAGGATATTGAATCAACGGTCAATAATTTTGCCGACCGATTGGATTTTTTACCGGTTGACTACCGACCCACTTTCGAAAACCTTAATGCTTTTCTCCAAACCCGACTCTTAAATTTAGCTAGTTTACCGAATGAATTATTGGATAAGTTCTTTGCTTATTCCGGACTTTTAGTTGTTATCCCGATGACGATTATTTATTTCTTAATCGATTATGAGAAGATTCTTTGTGGTTTAAGAAATTACTTAACTGAAAAAGGTAAAATTCATCTAAAAGATTATTTGGGTGAATTACACCAGGTGATTGCTTCCTATATTCGCGGGACTTTTTTGGTCATGGTTATTTTGGTATTTGTTTGTACGGCATTGTTTCTTTTTCTTGATCTTGATTTTGCCATTTTCTTTGCGATTATCATTGCCATTACAAATATTATCCCTTATCTCGGACCCTATCTTGGTGCTATATTTCCGGTTCTTTATGCTTTAATCATTTCTCCGGCAAAAGCTTTAATGGTGGCTCTGGCAATCTTTCTTGTTCAACAAGTGGAAAGCAATTTCCTTACTCCTTATATTAACAGCAAAAGAATCAAAACTCATCCTTTAATCGGAATTCTTTTCCTGCTTTTCTTTGGAAACTTATTTGGTATTATCGGAATGATTTTTGCAACTCCGGTACTTGCCGTTATTCGAATAACCCTAAAATATTACAACCCTTTTACAAAAAAGACTGTATAAGTCAAGTTATAAACCGATATAAATTAAGTAGGTGATAGAAATGGAGTTGCAGGAGAATTATGACTATCTGATTTGTTATAATACCCTGGATCCGATTGAAGAAAACTTCTTAATGAACATCTTACAGTTGATTATCAATTATCCTTTAATTTGGTTCAATTTCTTAGAAAATGTCTTAAAGAACAAAATAATGATTAGTTTTCGTAATCGAGCTTTGATTGTTTCCACGGAACTATTGACCAGACAATTAAAGAATTCTTTTGATCATGTCTTTCAATTGATGAAAAACTGTAATGTAGTAATAAACACAATTGAGAAAAAGGGATTCTTGATTATTTATGTCTATAGTGAGAAGATCAGCGAGTTCTTCCAGAACAGCGGTTTCTGGTTAGAATATATTACTGCCTATGCTTGTCGTGAGATTGGTTTTCCTTGTTATCGCGGTGTCCTTTTTAAAACCAAAGACCGACATATCTCGGAAATTGATGTACTCGTAGATTTAGGGAGGGTCTTATTCTTTATTGAATGCAAAGATACTTATAGTTATACTAATCTGGATTTAAAGAAGATCGATAATCTTCGCAAACGTATTAATTGTTTGAGTTATGGAATTTTTGTTTGTACTAAAGCCACAAATAATCTTGATTTTAAAAGATATGGTCTCGGTTTAATAAAATATAAATATAATTACGAAGTTTTTAAAGAGGATTTAAAAGATTTAATCGGTGGAAGAATTGTAAGTTTATCTTTTTGACTTTCGATCTTAAGGGAATAATGATATAATAGGTAATACTATGAAAGTAAATGAAGTTATAAAAGTAGAATGTATTGATTTAAATCATCAAGCTTTAGGTGTTTGTAAGATAGATGGTTTTCCGATCTTTGTTCCCAATCTCTTAATTGGGGAAGTGGCCTTGATTGAAATTTCTAAACTAACTAAATCTTTTGGACAGGGAAAAGTGAGAAAGCATTTATCCTTTAGCCCTGACAGAGTAAAAGCAATCTGTCCCGTCTTCGGGAATTGCGGGGGCTGTCAGATTATGCATATGTCATATGAAAGCCAGTTAAGGTATAAGGTTAAAATGGCGGAGGAAACATTTAAAAGAATCGGACATTTAGATAATCTGAAAGTAAAAAAAATCATTGCTATGAATGAACCCTATTATTTTCGAAACAAGGTTCAAGTACCCTTTCGCTTAGTAAATAATCAGAATAGATGCGGGTTTTTCAAGAAAAACACTCATGAGATTGTACCTTTGGAAGTTTGTTTCATCCAACCGCTGGAAGCTACCGAAATAATAAAGACCATCAAATACCTTCTTGATGAGTATCATATCTCCGCTTATAGTGAAGAAAGTCACAAAGGTATTTTACGTCATGTATTAATCAGAAAGACCATTTATAATGATTACATGGTAGTTCTTATTACGAAATCTGAAGAACTTCCCCATCGGGAAGAGATAATTAGTCGGCTAATAAAAAAGTATCCGATAATAAAATCCGTCATTCAAAATATTAATTCTCAAAAAGGCAATGTTATTTTAGGTGAAAAAAGCAAGGTTCTATTTGGGGAAGGAACTTTAATTGATGAACTGCTGGGACTGAAATTTCATATTTCGGAAAAATCTTTTTTCCAAACCAACCACCTTCAAACTGAAGAACTTTACCGACAGATTGAAAAGTATGTAGACCCGCAAGAATGTGATGTGATAGTAGACGGATACTCAGGTGTCGGAACAATATCTTTAATGCTTGCCCGTAAAGCAAAATTAGTTTTTGGAATCGAGATCGTACCGGAAGCAATCGCCGATGCTAGGGTTAATGCTTCCCTAAACAATATTACTAATGTTCAGTTTATCGTCGGAAAAACTGAAACCGAAATAGAAAAACTGAAAGCTATAGAAATAAATACTATCGTTGTTGATCCACCCAGAAAAGGTTGCGAGCGAAAACTTCTTGAGGCCATTATTGAAAGAAGGATTAAAAAAATCATTTATGTTTCCTGTGATGTTGCAACTCTTGCACGGGACTTAGAAATCCTTTCTTCTAGTTATAATATTACTGAAGTTACACTTATCGATATGTTTCCTCAAACCAGTGGTGTTGAAGCTGTTGTTTTGCTAGAGTTAAAAAAATAATTACATTTTTTAAGGGGTTAGATAAAGTCGATTATCTAACCTCTTAAATATTATAAAAATATAAATAAATTATAAATAATGTATAATGATAGAAAAGATTGAAGGAAAAGGAAGAGGTATTAAAATTAAATTTTACCTAAGAGATGGAAGTGTAGAGGATGCTGAACAAAAAGGTTTCGTACATTTTACTTCATGGAAAGAAACATATAGTGACTTAATGCCTAAAGATTATCTGGATAAGTTAAAATTAGAAAATTGTATCAATTCAGCAAAAGAATATCCTCAAAATACTATTGTAGCTATCGCAGATAATATAGTTGTAGGATTTTCGGGATATTTAGAAGATTCCAGGGATATAGCCTCAGTAAATCCTTCATCAGAAATAATGGCTATTTATGTTCTTAAAAAGTATCAAAAAAAAGGAATTGGTTATGCTCTTATGCAGGAATCTTTAAAGCGTGTTACTAAAAGCAAAGTAATATTATTTGTTCTTAAAGGAAATGATAATGCTATAAACTTTTATAAGAAAATTGGTTTTGATTTTACAGCCCATAAATATATTCGGCCCATTATAGGTGGGGAATTGGTCGAACTAGAGATGGTTTTACAATGTGAAGAATGATAAATCTTATTAATAATTGATTATGTATATCAAATACTTTAAGGAGAATAGCTATTAATAAGTTTGACATAGTAGTTTTTATGATCAATACCACTTTTCTATGGACATTATAGTTTTTGGACAAGGCATAAATGAAAATTGCTTGGTATGTTATTTTCAGCATATCAGTGATTAAAAGATTATCAAAGGGGCATAAAATGATATATAACACAATTATAATCGGTGGTGGTACGTCTGGATTGATGTGTGCTTACCAATTGGCACAAGCAAAAATTGATTTTTTGTTGCTGGAAAAAATGGAATCTTTAGGAAAAAAATTATTGCTCACTGGTGGGGCAAGATGCAATGTTACAAACAATTTAGATGTAGATGCATTTATTCACTCCTTGACTATACCCCACAAACGCTTTTTGTTCTCTTCGCTTGATGATTTCGGTCCAAGTGAGGTTGTCAACTTTTTTGCTGAAAACAATTGTCCATTAGTATTAGAAAATTCTTTAAAATACTTTCCAAAGTCTAATCGTAGTCAAGATGTTTTAGATGTCTTTTTAAATAAAATTCCTAAGAATCATATATTATTAAATTCACCCATTAATAAAATTTATAAAGATGGTGACTTATTTATCGTAGAATGTTCTAAAAAGCAGTTTAAAACAAAAAACGTGGTACTTGCGACTGGATCCAAGAGTTATCCTCTTACAGGAAGTAGCGGAGATGGTTTGGAGTTTGCAAGAGAGTTTGAAATTGATTTTACTGATTTTACACCAGCAGAGACGCACGTTTACTCAAATCAAGTAGTGGAAGAGTTATCTAGTTTACAAGGGAGCAGTCTCAATAATGTTGTTGTTAAAATAAAAGGTACAAATAAAAAAGTGCAAGGAGATGTATTGTTTACCCATTTTGGTTTAAGTGGTCCAGCTATAATGCATCTTTCAGAAGATATTTATGATTTTTTGAAGGATCAAAAAGTGATTCTACAAATTCAACTGGGAAACAACTCTAGAAGTACATTAGATGATTTATTTAAAGTTGCAGGAACAAAAAATATGACTATACTAAAAACTCTTGAACAATGTACTACAAATCGGATAGCAAACTTGTTATTAGAAAAATTCCAAATTACAAATAAAAACATTAATGAAATATCTAAGATTACGATAGCAAGAATAAAAGAGGCACTACTCAGTTATGAAATTACAATAGATCGTGTACAAGATGTCACAAAAGCATTTGTAAATAAGGGAGGTATTTCCACAAAAGAACTACATCCAAAAACAATGGAAGTAAAGCGAATAGCTAATCTATATTGTATTGGAGAAACCGTGGACTTGCATGGACCCATTGGTGGTTATAATATAACCATAGCATTAAGTACTGCTGTTGCTGCAGCAAAAGATATAATAAAAAAGAATTTACCAGCTAGAATTAAAAGGAAATAGAAATGATAGAATCAAAGCAATAAAAAATGAGAAGATTTTCAGTGTCAAGAATTTTAATTTTTATAGAGGGAGAACTTTTATAATTAAGTCGATATTTTTTGATATTGGACTTACTATATTATGAATGGAATGATCATTTAAAACGAAGAATTTTAGTTTAAAAATACCTTTTTCAAACCCTGAAATAATCAAATTCTATAAAATCCCCTAAAAAACGCCGAAATCGTTGACAAAATTTCTCAAAAAATGCTATAATAAGGCAGCGCATCGACGCAGAAAGGATTAAGGATGAATAAAAAAGAACTTGTAGAAGCTATGGCTTCAAAATCGGAACTTACAATTGCCCAGGCAAATAAGGCCCTGGATGCGTTTGTTGATGTTGTTACCGAAGCTTTGAAAGCTGGGGATAGTTTACAATTGGTTGGCTTTATGACTTTAAAGGTTGCTGACAGACCCGAAAGAATGGGAAGAAACCCGGCAACTGGAGAAAGCATTACTATTCCTGCCAAAAGAGTTGTTAAGTTCAAGGCTGGGAAAGGACTTGAATCTGCAATTGAATAATTAAAACGAAAGCGGCATTTTGCCGCTTTTATAATTTACAAATTTTATAAGTTATAAAAAATCAATTTTATTAAAGAATAATATTGTATGCGAAGTTTTAAATAAAGGAGGTTTGCATAAAATGGGGAAACGTCGTGGAATCATGTCAGAACCCTTGAAAGAAGAAATAGCTCGAGAATTGGGCGTCTATGACATTGTACAAAATGAAGGTTGGGGCTCAGTCTCTTCCCAAAATTGTGGACGAATGGTTCAAAAAGCTATTGAAAAGGCGAACCAATTGAATAATTAAGCGTACATTGCAGGGTTATGCCCTGCATTATTTTGATTTTCAAGAAGTTTTATGCTATATTATCATTGTTTGGAGGCTAACTAGATGAATTTTGAATATGAAAAAATAAAAAGGATTTTAGAATTTATTAAAGAAAAAACTAATTTTGTTCCGGATATAGGTTTAGTTCTTGGTTCTGGTTTAGGGGACTTTGTAGAAGACATAAAGGTTGAGTTTATTATAGATTATGATAAAATCCCTGAGTTCCCGCAATCAACTGTTTCCGGACATCAAGGAAGATTTGTCTTCGGTTTGATTGACGATGTAAAAGTTATTTGTATGCAGGGCAGAATTCATTATTATGAAGGTTATGCGATGAGTGAGGTGGTTTTGGCGATTCGGATTATGAAATTACTCGGAGCGAAGATTCTTTTTCTAACTAATGCCGCCGGAGGGATTAATGATAGCTTTCAACCGGGAGATTTAATGTTGATAAAGGACCATATTTCCTGTTTTGTTCCCAATCCTTTAATCGGTCAAAATATCGAAGAACTCGGTCCCCGTTTCCCCGATATGAGCAAAGTTTATGATCCTGCTTTACAAGAAGTTATAAAAGAGGTGGCGAGGAAATTGGATATTCCTTTAAAAGAAGGAGTTTATATTCAGTATTCCGGTCCTGCTTATGAAACTCCGGCTGAAATAAAGTTTTTTAAAAACCTCGGAGCCGATGCGGTCGGGATGAGCACTGCAGTTGAAGCTATCGCAGCGAGACATGCGGGCATGCGAATAGCGGGCCTTTCTTGTATCACTAATCTTGCTGCGGGACTATCTAGTGCTCCCTTGAGCCATGAGGATGTCCAAAAGATTGCCAGTCAAACTTCGGAAAAATTTAAAAACCTGGTTCAAGATTCAATCATTAATTTCAAAAACCGCTAGAAAGTAGGTAATGCCTACTTTTTTTGTATGGAAGAAAGCAGTATTTTCGACTTTATCATAGGATTTTCCAATTGTTACTAAATGCTTTGTCTGTTAAAATATATGTAAACGTTTTAAGAAATTGAGGAGAAATTTATGGCTGGTTTATCTTTATCACATATTTACAAAGTCTATCCCAACGGAACCAAAGCTGTAAATGACCTGAATCTGGAAATTAAAGATAAGGAATTTATTGTTTTTGTCGGACCCTCAGGATGCGGGAAATCTACATCACTAAGAATGATTGCCGGTTTGGAGGAAATAACTACTGGAGAATTGAGAATCGGCGATGAAGTTGTTAATGACTTAGGTCCGAGCGAAAGGGATACAGCGATGGTTTTTCAGAACTATTCTCTTTATCCCCATTTAAGCGTTTTTCAGAATATCGCTTTTCCTTTAAAAATGATGAAAGTACCAAAAGAAGAGATTGATGAAAAAGTGAATTCTACGGCTAAGATTTTAGGTTTGGAAAATCATCTTCACCAAAAACCCGATACATTAAGTGGTGGTCAAAGGCAAAGAGTGGCTCTTGGTAGAGCTATAGTCAGAGAGCCGAAGGTTTTCCTCTTAGATGAGCCGCTTTCAAATTTGGATGCGAAATTAAGAACCCAAATGCGGACGGAAATTACTAAACTACATAAACGACTCCAGACAACATTTATCTATGTTACCCATGATCAAGTAGAAGCTATGACGATGGGCGACAGGATTGTGGTCATGAAAGACGGTTTTGTCCAACAAATCGATACACCAACAAATCTTTATCGCTATCCGGTGAATAAATTTGTTGGGGAATTTATCGGAACACCACCGATGAATTTCTATGAAGCAAGAGTAAAAGTAGAAGCAGAGGTGGCAGAAATCACTTTTGGAAGCAACCGAACAATTAAAGTCCCATGTTCAGATATTAATAAACTAGAAAAAGATTATCTTCATGGTAAGTCCTTGATTATGGGGGTTCGTCCGGAAAATATTAGAATTATTAAAGAAAAGACTCCAATGTCTATCCCTTGTAAGATTATTCAAAAAGAGATACTAGGAAGCGACACCCTGTTTTATTGTGATTTGGACATTAAATCAATTGATTATGAGAATAGCAGATATGGCTTGATTATTAAGGTTCCTGGTCTTGATGATGCTTCAGCCGGAATTATTAATATTGAATTTGATTTTACAAAAGTTCATTTCTTTGATTCCGAAAGTGAAAAATGTGTTTCAAAGCGGATGGTGGAAAAAGAAAGTCTACAAGTAAAGATAAGTAATTCAAAATTAGATTTCTGCGGTAATATTATTCCCCTTCCGATGGAACTGCAAAATCTTCAAGGTGAATATATGCTTGTTTTTCCAACTGATGCTTTTATAATAGGAAAATCATTTAAAGCAAAAGTGCTTTCTTCGGAATCTATAGGTGACAAGTATCTCGTGAGATTGAACTTATTAACCAATGATTTATGGGCTACATTTCCGGTAAAAGTAAGCGGTGAAATTAGTCTTGATCTTGATTTCAAGAAAATCAATTTTATCAAAAACGGAAAGATTGAAAAAGAAGCATTACCAGAATATAATTCTTTAATCGGAATTTTGGAAAAGAAAAAAAGAAAAGACAAGAATGTTAACGGATTGAAATTCGATGTTATTTTTAAAATTGAAGAAGTAGAATTGGAATGTCCGCCGGAAATGATTAAAAGATTATTGGCAATCAGTGATCGTAAGATCTTTAATTTACCGCTGGAATTACAATTTCCTTTAGCTAGTATCAGATCTGGAAATGAAATTTTCGGTAAAATGATTAAAGTTCTTGATTATGGAATAGAGCAGTTTGTAGTTATTCAAGTTGGAGACTCCAAAATCCTCCTCCCCTTGGCCCAAGCTGGAAGTATGATTAGTTTTAAGATTGATATGAATAAGGTTTCTTTGATTGAACCAGAAACCGGAATTAGGATATGAAGAAAAACTTAAGATTTTTGTTTTTATTAATGTTTTGTCTATTTATCTTTGCCTGTCACAATGAACCTTTTGATGAAAGAAGAACGAGTCGGGTAAGGTTTTCATCCGTTCCGGAAGGATTTGTCTATCAAGGTGCAGAAGTTTATCTTGGAGATGTAAAACTACCTTTATATCAGGTAAAGGTAAATACCAGTCAAGTATGGACAGCAAAAGACTATCAACGCATAGATAACGGAGTCGCGTATTTTGAACTTGACGGAAAGGTAAATGTTAAGGTTAAGGTTCCTTATGAAATTAATTATAAATCCCAACTTCGCCCCCTTAGTGCAGGAATAATCCCGGTCGCGAACATAAGCGAGCGAACCTTAACCTTTGAGATTTCCAGTTCCGGAGAATATGTTCTAGAGATAAACAGTGATCTCCGCCAGGCAATTCATTTCTTTGTCAGTGATTATAGTGAGGAGCTGGTTAAACCGGAAGTAAATACGAGCATTATGTATTTTGGGCCTGGCCTTCATACCAAAGAAAATAATCCTTGGATAGATGAAAATAATCAAATCCGTTTAATGTCCGGTTCTACTGTTTATCTTGATGATGGTGCGGTTATTCGGGCTAAGTTTTATGCATCGAATGCGGAAAACATTAAGATTTATGGAAGAGGTATTATCGACGGAAGTAGTTTTGAACGTGATGCTAGTAACGGAAAGGCAACAATACCGATTGATTTTAATCATTGTCGTAATGTGACGCTTGCGGATTTTAGTATTCTTGATCCGGCTGGATGGGCAATTAATTTTTATTTTATGAAAAACTGCAAAATCGAAGATTTAAAAATCATCACTTCCCGCAGTAATGGGGATGGGATTTCTCTTCAATCCTGCCAAGAGATAATAGTTGACGGTTGTTTCGTCAGAACTTGGGATGATAGTTTGGTGGTAAAGAATTATCCACGCTGGGAGAATAGAACAATTCAGGGTGAAACCAGAAATATCATTTTTAAAGATTGTACACTTTGGACAGATTTAGCCCAATCGATGGAGATTGGTTATGAGACTGTCGGAAAGGTTATGGACAATATTGTATTTGAGAATATAACCGTTTTACATGCCCTCCATAAACCTGTTATCAGTATTCATAATGGCAATAATGCTGAGATAGAAAGGGTACGCTTTGAAAACATTACGGTTGAAGATGCCTCCATGGGCTTGGGTGATTCGCATGGAAATGATGAATTGATTGACATCCGCGTCCTTTATAGTGAAAATTGGTCCAGCCAACACACAATAACTTCCCTAGGGTCGATAAAGGATGTTTTAGTTAAAAATGTACATATCCTTTCTGGAATCAAAAATCCTAAAATCAGAGTAACTGGCGCTTTTGATAATCGCGAGACTTATTTGTCTAAACACTATGTTAGTGATATCAATATTTTTAATCTGACATATCGGAATCAAATAATTGATGAAAGTAATGCGAATTTGCTTCGTGGTAATTATGTTAAGAACCTTTTGGTAAGTCATGACGGTTCTATCTTGGGAGCTAGTTTTATCTTTTCTAAAACTGAAGCCGAACTATCCTTATATAATGATCAGTTAAATATCTATGGATTTGAAGAATAAAGGAGGTATTTTTTGAAAACATACCGTAAATTTACGATATTACTTTTGATTTTTCTAGCTAGTTTTCTTATATCTTGTAAGAAAGCTCCAGTAGAGGAAGAGAGAAATAATTATACCGTTGCGGATAAAACTGTAACGGAAACAAAGTTATTTGTCTATGAAGGTCCCAACCTTTTGGAATCTTCTTCTAAAGTAGATGTTAAAGTTGAAGATGAGAATCTTTTTGTTTATGAAACCAGAGTTAACCACAATCGCATTTTTAGTTTTACCGAACCGACATCAACGGCACCGGTAGTGGTCTTTGATTTTGAAGGGGAAGTGAAAGTAGAAATTACTGTCAAGGGCGTAGCTAGTCTTAAAGATGTAATTATTCGCCCCTTGTTTTATGATATCACTCCGGAAATTGTCGGAAATACGATTAGTTTTTCATTAAACTATTCTGGAAATTATGTTGTAGAATACGATGACGGAAATCTTGCTAGCGAAAATGCTGTCCATATCTTTGCAAATCCGATTGAGAATGACCCAATTGATCCTGATAATATCCCCGAGGATGTTATTTATCTCGGTCCCGGAGTTTATGCTGCCGGAGCTATTCCCGTTCAAAGTGGCAAGACGGTATATCTTGCCGGGGGAGCCTTTGTCTATGGTCAAATTAGAGCCGAACAAATGGAGAATATAACTATTCGCGGTCGCGGAATTATCTCCGGAGCCATCTATCAAAGAACCAAAGCCAGTGAATATACCATACCGATTGAATTAAGAAATTGTAAGAATATTAAAATTGAAGGAATTACAATTCTTGATCCAGCCGGTTGGACGGTTGCTCTTTATAAATGTCGGGATGTAGAAATTGATAATTTAAAAATTATCACCGCCCGTGGAAACGGTGATGGCATCTCGGTTCAATCCTGTGAGGATGTTTTGGTAACAGGCGGATTTGTTCGGACTTGGGATGACTCTTTGGTTGTGAAAAACACGGACCGGGGAAATACTTCAAATATTACTTTCGATAATGTCGTTGTTTGGACTGATCTTGCCCAAAGTTGTGAAGTCGGTTTTGAAACCAATGGTGAGATTATGGAGAACATCACCTTTAAAAACATTACGATTCTTCATAACTTTCATAAAGCCGCCCTTTCGATTCATAATTCTGATGATGCTGATATCTCTAGTGTCAATTATACAAATATTACGATTGAAGACGGCAGGATGCTCGGTGATAACCAACTTGACGGAGAATCGGATTATTTAATTGATATTACCATTGCTTATAATGAAAATTGGACTAAATCCGGGGGACTCAGAGGGACAGTTAAAAATGTAAACTTCTCTAATATTAAAGTTCTTTATCTCGAGGATTCTATTGTCTCGAGGATTAACGGAGAAAGCGCGACTTCAGAAGTTTCCGATATCTCGATAGTAGATGTAGAAATTGAAGGGAAGAAGTTAGAAAACGAAACTGAACTCAAACTCGGTAAAAACACTTATGTTAGGAATGTGGGTTACTCCTCAAAAGCGGAAGTCACAGGAGCGATTGTTCACTTGCCTTATAAAGCAGAACTAAAAAGTGATGCTGTTGTAAAGGTAAGGCAACCTTCAAAAATCCAAGCCGGATTGGAAGTTCCGGAGTTTGCGATTTTGGATCTTACGGAAACTTATAAAGGTCAACCGCTTGAAACCGATGCGATTGTTGTAAATGCAACTCATGGCGTTGGAGCTACCGTAAGGGCCGGATATGATGATGGTAGTGGTAGTTATGAAAGCGAAGTGGGTCCTCTTGCCAATCTCTTTGACGGCGATAGGAATACTCCCTGGATCAGTCGTGATTGGACCGGAGAAAAAGAAGAATTTATCGCTCTAACGATGGATTTTGGAAAGGTTGTAAAACCGGGGGTTGTAAGAGTTTATCTCGGCGATGATTCTGCTTTTGTTTACAATTATGAGATCAGGGTTTATATTAAAAAGACTCCCGATGCGGAAAACTTTGTTTCGAGTCTATCTACAAGAACTTATCAAATGACTCCTGCAACCGGAAATTACTTTGATATCACTCTTTCTTCAACCGTTTCTTGTTCATCTTTACAGATAAGGATCTTTAGAAACAGTGGCATGACGGCACCGAAAGTTCTTACTTTCTCTGAGATTGCCTTTTACCCCAACGCCCTCTCTACAAATAAACCGATTATTGATTCTTCTGAATATAATGATGTTTATGAACCGAGTTTTCTTGTAGACGGAAATGAATATACCTACTGGGAAGCCAAAGTAAGTGCAGGAGCTTATTTTGTAGTTGATTTAGGTGCAGTTTACGATGTCCGTTATTTAGTACTTCATCTGCCGGCTCTACTGACTTGGGAACCACGCTCACAAGAAATCGAAATCCTCTACAGTATCGATAATATCTCCTGGGCGGTAGCGGTTGCCAATAAAACTTACCAATTTGACCCTCAAAACGGAAATGTTAACAATATTGAAATTGAGGGAGGCCTTTCTACAAGATATATTAAATTAATTTGGTCATCCAATACTTCGATAGGAGGTTATGGAGCCCAACTATCGGAAATTTATGTTTATGGTGAATAAAATTAAAGGGAGGAAATATGAGAAAGAAAATTTTTATCTTTTTGTTAATGGGTATTTTTGCAGTCTTCTTCTTCATGCCTAAAGTGGCTGCAATTCCTGATGAAAGGGAATTCAACCCTAAATATGACACGATTTTTGAAGATTTTGACCGTGCTGACATCACTGATACAGTCAGCTATACCGGAGATGTTGATCTCGGTGAAAAAGCTTATCTTTCGGTTACGTTTGATGATACAAATAGCGGTAATACCGAGGATGCAATCTTTAAACAAGGTCAATCCGGTGAAAACGGTGTTGGTAACATCGTACTAGTTATGAGGGCACCAAATGCAGATGTCACTCTTGATGAATTGGTTTTAGGAACACGTTATTCCGATAATCATGCAGTTTACGACAAATCATTTTCAGAATTATGCGACAGTGATTTAGAAAACTTACCAGAATTAACGACTGAATGGCAGAAGTATATTATTAACTTCGCCAACAGTTATGAGGATAATGAAGTCTACCTCGATAAGAGCGGAAATCCGACCACTGTTAAGGTTAATTCAGGTTCGATTCTTGGTTTACATATTTTTGCTGCTGCCGGAGGTAACGGAACCCTTGACATCCAAACTATCTATACAAATACCGATGATTCCGATGTAGCTACTACATCTAGGGTTATTTGGAATGATTTTCTAGGAGCAGACACAGTTGATAAAACTAAGAGTTCAAGTGCTTGGTGGGCAGGAAGTGCTACCGGTGTTATTAAGAAACGGATGCCAAAAGTTTCTGACGGCGGAATTATGAATGTTGTTTCTTCAAATTCTACCGGAAAATATCAATATGCAGTTATTGAAGCAGAAGGCGATCTTGAAAATCTTTTGGTTGCAACCAGTGCAGATGGCGAGACTTGGTCGGATTACAGTGCTTATAGCTTGGCAATTGCTATTAATAATATCAAAGGTTTATCTTTTAAATACGAAGGAGATAGCAATGTAGTTTTGAGCAGAATATTCTTGACTAATTTCCAAGAAGATGCCGTTGCTAACAAATATCCTTACCTTGATCCTTTAAGCACACAAAGATTTGATGATTTCAATATACCTCAAAGCGAAATCAACGATAATTACGAAAATATGTCAACTGTTCCTCAAATGGAACCGGCTAATTTATATTATCGTCTTTCTTATTCTAACGGACAAATGCTTGAAGTTAAGGACGGAGCTTTGGTAATAAACGCGGAAAGCTTAGATGAGGGTTATATTAACTTTAAAACCGAGACCAGAACACCGGCTTTTGGTTATACTTATATCGTCTTTAAAATGAAAGCTGAAGGCGGTGCTAATCTTAACGGTTTCCGTTTTAATACTGGTAGTGGCGATCATATCTGGGGTAACGGCGGATTATTAAGCGATGTCGGTTTACCGATTGCCGGACTTGATGATGATAATCCTTATCAAACCGCAGACGGTTGGTCCTATGTGGTTGTAAATATGGCCGCTTCCGGATTAGTACTTCCGGGAACGGGAGTTGCTACGTTAGATATTTATTATAGCGGTATCGGAAAACTCTATATCGATGAAATTTTCTTTGCGAATGACTTATTTGATAATAAAACTGCGGTCAAACTTAATGATGAGGGAAGCCCTCTGATTAAAGAATATAATCCAACCGCAGAAGGTTATGAATATTTGGGTTATGTTTACGCTCCAAATCATTTAAACCATCGTTATCTGAAACTTACTTATAAAGGAGCAGAAGATGCCGACTTAAGCGGCCTTAGACTTGGATTTACCAGCGGCGGAACTTTCTGGTTTTCAGAAAATACGGAAGGAACTTTAAAAACCATCAACGGAACCTTAATTCCAGCAGTTTTAACCGAAGTTCAAACAGTTTATATTGATTTGTTGGCTTCTGGCGTCAATCTTGATTTTGATGGTTTCCACATCCATAGTGCTGGCGCAGCAACCGGATCTTTCGAAATTATTGATGCGGAGTTAGTCAGCAAATATCTTGCTGCTTTCGATTTAGAAAACGCCCTTACTTTAGATGATGAAGGCAGTCCTTTCATTAAGACTTTTAATCCGACTGCAGAAGGTTATGAGTACTTAGGCTATGCTTATGCTCCAAATACCGATGGACATAAATACCTCTTATTAACTTATAAGGGGGAAGCAGGATCAGACTTAAGTGGTTTGAGACTTCAGTTTGGGGAGGGATACTTCTGGTTCTCTGAAAATGATCAAGGAACACTAACAACTATCAGCGGTGCCTTGATTCCTGCTGTAAAAGAGAGCGAACAAACTATTATTATTGACTTGGAGAAATCGGGAGTAAATAGTAATTTCGACGGCTTCCATATCCATAGTAGCGGGGTTTCTACAGGTTCATTTGAGATTGTAGATGCGAAATTATTGAGTAAGCTCGATAAGCCTATCTTTGATCTTGAAAACGGAGTAGCTCTTGATGATGAAGGTAGTCCCTTTATTAAAGAATATAATCCGACTTCCGAAGGTTATGAACACTTAGGGTATGTCTATGCTCCTAATATTGAGCTTCATCAGTTTTTACTCTTAACTTATAAAGGTGAAGAAGGAGCTGACTTAAGTGGCTTAAGGCTTGAGTTTGTTGGCGGCGGAACTTTCTGGTTCTCTGAAAATGCACAAGGAACACTAAGAACCTTGACTGGTGCTTTAATTCCCGCTATCACCACAACCGAACAAACAGCGATAATTGACTTAAAAGCATCTGGTGTCGATCTTAATTTTGAAGGTTTCCATATCCATAGTAACGGCTCTGAAACCGGCTCATTTGAAATTTTGGATGCTAGACTTGTAAGTGATTCCGGACTCTATCCGGAAATCATTGAAAATCTTCCTGTTTATGAAACTCCTGATTTAGTCGCCCCGACGATTCAAATTACCAACTCGACTACGGCTAAAGTTGGGAGGATAGAAATTACTTATACTGCGAGCGATAACGTCAGTTCTTTCGCTAATATCAGAATCGAGATTGAGGTGAAAAAAGGCTCGGAAACAGTCGCTGTAACCAACGGAGGTTTTGAAGCTGTTGAAGGTACTTACACAGTAACCGTCAGAGCAACCGATGAAGCCGGAAATGAAGCCGAAGATACGATTCAGATTACAGTTGAAGCCGAAAAGGAAGAAGTAGAAGAGAAACCTGGATGTCTGAGTTGTAAAGATGCTACCAGCCCTGCCGGACTAAGCTTATTAGGTCTTGCCGGTTTAGGATTATTCTTCATCAGAAGGAAAAGAGTTAGTTAAGATATTGGCTTATAAACAATTGTTTATAAGCCTTTTCTTGAAAGCATCGCTCCTTTGCAGTATAATAAATAAGAGGGTATTTTATGAAGTATGGAATGTTAATAGTAGATGATGAATATTTGGTAAGAACGGGAATACATGAAACGATTGATTGGAGTCATATTAATGTTGATATTGTCGGGGAAGCAATTAACGGTAAACAAGGATTAGAAGCTGCTTTACGTTTAAAACCGGACCTTATTTTTACCGATATTAGAATGCCGATAATGGACGGGCTAGAAATGATCGAAAAACTTGCCGAGAAAAAATATGATGGGGCCATTATTATTTACAGCGGTTATCAGGATTTTGAATATGCTCGGAAGGCACTTGAATATGGGGTTGACACTTATCTTCTTAAACCATTCAATAATGATGAGCTGGTTAAGAAGGTTCGGGAAGCTTTGGAAAAGCTGGAACAGAAACGTCGGAAAAGTAGAATTGTCGGACAATTTGAACGCAATTTACCAATCTTAAAAGAAAAGCTTTTTCTGGATCTGCTCACTTCCCCTCTAAATGACGAACTTTTAGAACAATTAAAGATTTTTGAAATTGTTCCGCCTCAAAGGGGGATTATCATAGGTGGGGAAGGTTATGGAGATAAGGTAGAAAAAGTTAAAGAAGATTTAACCCAAATGGTAAAGAATATTTTTTCTATTCTTTCAGAATACCAAAATATCGATCATATCTCGGAGAGCAGTTTTATTATCCTTACCTCTATGACCGATATTCTTACTTTATCCGAAGAAATAAACAAATTATTATTTGACCATCAGAGGAAAAGCAATATTAAATTATCCTTGCAAATAAGTTCTGTTTATGGAAAGAATCTTGCGATTAACGAAGCCTATGAAGAAATAAAAACTTTACGGCGAAACAGACTTTTTCTGGCCGTAAATACCGTAGCTACTTCCGAAATGGAAACTCACCCCTATAAACCTTTGGTGAAAGACATTATGAAATTGATTGCGGAGGAGTATGGTAGTAAACTGACGGTCAAGGCCGTCGCAGATAAGCTTTATGTTTCGGAAAGTCATTTGATGCATGAGTTTAAAGAAAATGTCGGGAAAACCTTTAATGAATGTCTGACCGAATATCGGATTATTAAAGCCAAGGAATTGCTTTTAAAAGGTAAGTACCGGGTTAATGAAGTAGCGGTTATGGTCGGTTATAACGATGTAAAATACTTTGGGCAGGTTTTTAAGGAGATGGTAGGGATGACGCCGAGTCAATTCCTATCGCAAATGGAAGATGAATTTGAAAACTAAGTTTATCCTGATTTATTTAGGTATCTTGTCTGCGGTTTTTCTCATTATGCTAGGAATAATTCAGATTGGGGTCCGCATTTATACTGGCAATAATATTAAAAATAATATCGGTGATATGCAAAGTGATATTGATGAAAGTATTACTTCGGTAGTTAATGAAGCTGCTTATCTTTATGCACGAATAGCAAAAAGCGAGAATGTTCCGCTTTTAAATGAAATCAATACCGCTCCGAGCCTCGAAGATAAACAGACTGCCTTTTTAGAACTGATCAATAAAGCCGGTCTTAATAAGGATTATTTTGAAAATATTTCTTTTGTTTTGAATGATGAAATATTGTCTCTAGAAGAAACCATTCTTCCTAAAAATGCAATCTTGAAGATCGGAGAAACCCGCAATAAATTAGTTTTGAGCGGAACCCAAGGTAATAATATCTTAATCGGTTTGAATATGGATTTAGACATTACCACTCTTAGGGGTATCCTTTTATTTCATTTAAGCGGGAATCTGCTTAATTCTCTAACTAATACCCGAAACGGAGTCAGCGGTTATTCCTTCATAATCCGTTCCGACGGTTATGTCCTAACACACCAGAATTCAATCTTCGTGGGGAAAAACTTGGATGAAGACGGACAAATTGATCTTGAAGCGGTAAATAAATTAAAAACTGAAGTTATTGAGGGCAAGAAAAAGATTATTCTGATCGGAGAAATGGAAAAACTCAATCAACAATACCGCTTTGATTGTCTCTTAGTAAGTGTCTTGGATTATGATGTTTTCTATGGTGAGTTAAATGCTTTGGTTAGAATTCTTTATATTGTTATTTTAGGAATATTCATTCTTGCTGTAATACTGGCTATCTTTAGGGCAAGGAGGATTACATTGCCGATACATGACCTTAATGAAAGCATTAATGAAGTTATTGTTACCGGAAAGAAAAGCCGGAAAGTAGCTAATCAAGGCGATGAAATCTATCAACTAGAAAAGAATTATGATGAGATGATGGATACCATTTTTAATCTAATGGAAAAGAATCGTCTTGAAATGGAGATGCAACGTAAGTTTGAACTCTATGCATTACAAATGCAGATTAATCCTCATTTTCTCTATAATACCTTGGATGCTATTGCCTGGATGGCAAAGATAAAAAAACAGCCGGATATTGAAAAATTGGTAATTAATCTAGCCAATTTCTTTCGCATGAGTCTTCATAAAGGTGATAAATATGTTACAGTTTATAATGAAATTGAACTTGTAAAATCATATTTAGAAATCTATAAGATTCGTTTCCCGGAAAAAGTAGAAGCTGAGTTTAATCTTGAAGAAGGTATCGGAAACCATAAATTATTGAAACTTTTATTGCAGCCGATTGTAGAAAACAGTTTGAAACATGCTTTTCCGGAAAAACCCGGAACTATTACCATCAATGCCTATAGTAGTGGTGATGATATCTTTTTTGAAGTGCTTGATGACGGTATCGGTTTTGAAGTTCCGAATGATATTCTTGAAGCAAAAAGCCAGGATGAATTATTGCATGGTTATGGACTTCATAATGTAAATGAAAGAATTCGATTGGAATACGGTGAAGGTTACGGCTTAACTATTAGCTCTAAAATTGGACAAGGTACAAAAATCATTATCAAAATTAGGAAACTTTTTTAATAAGAAAATGCAGATCAATTTGATCTGCATTTATAGTTTAATTCTTTTTTAAAACGGACATTTTTGAGAGCAATTTATCCAGTCTCTCGGTTACATTGCTGGAAAAGTACTTGCTGATAAAGTGGATACCAATAATTAATATTACTGATACGAGTAACATCAATCCTAAAATTAAAGCAAGACTAATTATTAATTTCGAAAGTGGGATGATGCTTGTAAAGCTTGAACCGAGATAATCGGATTCATTTGTAATCAGGATGTATTTTAAATCTTTACTAATCTTATCCTTCCCTGCTTCCCGGAAATAACTGATAAATGATAGATTGTTTTGGTAGGAAAGAAATTCTTCATGACGGGAGATGAATGTCTTTGTATTTTTAAAATAGTCATCATAACTGGGATTAAAATATTGGTAAAGATTAGCGGGTATAATGTCAGCAAAGATATAACCGACGAGATTTTGGTTTTTATATACTTTATAGCAACAAGTGATGATGCCGTATTCTTCCGGATAAACGGTATTATTATAAATCAAAGCAATTTGTTTATTTCTAACGGAAATGAAACTTTTTTCATCAGATTCAAGAAAATTATGAATTCCTACATCCTCACGCAATTTTTCCAGTATTGGAACATTAGTGACTTTAGATGAGGTGTAGATTCTTCCGTTTAATGAATAGGCGGTTGCCCCATCTATCTTTAAGGAATAATTACAGAGGTTATCGAGCTTTTTGGTCAGGGAATTACCGGTCGGGCTTGATAGTTCTTCAATTAATTCTTGATCCTGGGTTAAATTGAAAGTTGAAGTTAAGGCTGAGGAAACATAAAGTTCGCAATTATTCATATTTCTATCCATTTTCTGCTCGGCCATGGAAAGATAGTTTTTATAAATCATATTACTAATCATTACCATCGAGATGATGATTGTGATTATAAGCAGAAGTACGGAAGTTAAAAGAATGCTGAGATAAATATGTCTATGTAGTCGTTTAAACATAAGCTCCTCCTAGAAAAATTATAGCATAGAGGCTTTTTCAAAGCAAGAATCTATGCAAGATAACCGACTAATTCGCAGTATTCTCTCATTGTCAGCAAAACAAATATTTTGTATAATAGATATATAATAGGATAATTGTTTTAGAAAGGATGGTTTTATGACTAAAAGACTAAATAAAAGTTTAGTAATGTTGATATTATTATTTATCCCTGTTTTCCTTTTTGGATGTAAAGACGATGGAAGAATCAAAATATCAATCGGTATGTGGCCGGATGAAACTCTTAAAAAAGATGTACAAATGTTTAAGACATGGGAAGAGAAATTTGAAGCCGATTTTCCGCAGTATGATATTGTTGCGGATAGTTATACCTATAGTCCCGATACCATCACTGCCAAAGCAACGGCTAATCAATTGCCGGTAGTTTTTCAGACTTATTTTACTGAACCACAAAAACTGATATCAAACGGATTCATCCGCGATATTACTGATGAACTTCATGAACTTGATTGGTATGATAAGATGGACCCGACAATGCGAGAAACTTTATCGGCTGACGGAAAAGTATATGGTGTACCCCGTGACGGTTATGGATTAGGTCTATTTTTGAATCTCGAAATGCTTTACGATGTCGGAGTTATCGGAAAAAATACAGACGGGTCTTATCAACTCCATGATGAGGAAAATAATCCTCTATATCCGACTACTTTTGATGATATCCGTGAGGTCTCGGAATTAATTGTTGAGTATTTTGATTATACATACGGCATTGTCATCCTCTCTGCAAACAAAAATGGCGGTTGGCAATTTTCTAATATGGCTTGGAATTTCGGTTCTAAAGACTTACAAGTTTATGAAAACGGAACCTGGCAAGCAAAATTGAATCATCCGGGTGCGGTAAGTGCTCTTGAATGGCTTAAAATGATGAAAACCGAAGAACTATTACTCCCCGGAGCATCATTAAGTTATGCTGACTGGTATGCAAAAATTGGTTCTAAGCAAGTTGCTATGGCCTTTTGTGGGAGCGATGCTCTTTCACTTCCAATCACAAATTTCAACTATAAGCTTGACCAATTTGCTTTTGTACCAATGCCGACTGGTGACGGAGAAAGTCATTATTCCCTCTATGGAGGAACTCCTTATGTCTTCAGTTCAAATGCCAGCGATGAACAAGTTAAAGGTGCTTTATTGTTTTTGAAATATATGGGACGTTCACCGGAAGTTGATGAGATTTCCCTTTCCGCAATGGAACTTGGTTATCGAACCGCCCGTGAAAAACTGATGCCAATTCTACCGACTATCAAAGCTTGGGTTGATGAGGATTATTTAGAAGAAGCGGAAGCTTTAGAACAAGAATATATCAATGTAAATATGGATTACTTCCGCGACTTCTTTGATTCAATAAACACCATGAAGAAACCAGAAGAACCAAACTATTGTCAGGATATGTACGGACTATTAGATAATGCTATTCAAAGTATCTTATCTAATCCGAATGCTGATCCCAATAGTTTATTAACCACTGCCAATAATCAATTTCAAAATATCTATCTTTCGAGATTAAATGATCGAGGCTAATGATGGAAAAAGATATTAGCCGGATTATTATCGACCGTTCGAGTCGAGAATATAAGATCAAACAATATCTTCGAAAAAATTTCGGCGGCTGGTTGATCATGCTTCCAAGTTTGTTTTTATTTACGTTTTTTGTTTGGAAGCCCCTCTTCCATAACATAATAATGTCCTTCTCCACCACCAAAGGAATGAAAATTGTGGGTTTTGCCGGTTTTGATAATTTTATTAAAGTTTTTCAAGACCCACTTTTCCTTGGTGCCTTGACGAATACTTTTAAATACCTATTTTGGTCGATTATCATCGGGTTTTTAATTCCGATTATTCTTGGTTTATTATTAAGTGAAGTTATCCATTTTAAAGGCTTTTTCCGACTCGGGATTTATTTTCCTTCGATTGTATCGGGCATCTCGGTGGTGATTATGTGGTCCTATCTATTTGACCCTAATCCAGGAGCGGTTCTTAACCAATTACTTTCCCGACTCGGTTTTTCCTATTCGGAATTTCTATCCGACCCTGATCTAACAATTCCTTTGATTATTGTTACGATGACCTGGAGAGGTGCTGGGGCAACAACCTTGATTTACCTTTCTGCTCTTCAAAATATTAATAATAGTCAATATGAAGCTTCAAGAATTGACGGAGCCAATTGGTTTAATCGAATGCGTTATATCACCTTTCCTCATCTTAAACCGACAATCAGAATGCTTTTCATTCTTCAAGTAATTTCAGTCTTTCAGGTTTTTTATGAACCATTGGTGATGACCTCGGGAGGTCCGAACGGAGCCTCACTTTCACTCTTGCTTTTAAGTTACAATTATTATTTCGAAAGTATGGACGCTTCTTCAAGTGCTGCGGTCGGTGTTATTCTTTCACTGATTATCATTATGCTGACGATAATCTATTTGCGTGTGAGTCGCCCAAAAACAGAGGAGGTAAAGAGTGTTTAAGAGTTTAAAACAAAAAACTGGAGGAGTATTAAATTATTCTGATTATAAAAGACCAACTTTTAAAGTAATTTACCTGCTTATTATCCTGTTTCTGTTTATCGCAGTTTTAACCGCTTTAATTCCGCCGCTTTGGCTCTTTCTGTCTTCTTTTAAAGAAGCAGAAGAGCTCACCTCCGTTCCTTATCAACTCTTTCCGAAAGTTTTTAATATTGGGAAACTACTTGATGTTTGGCGGATCTTGAATTTTGGAGAATATTTCTTAAATACAATCATTGTAGTATTAGGAGCAGTAATCTGTTCAGTTGTTTTTAATGGTTTATTGGCTTACACTTTTGCTATAATTCGCCCAAGTGGTTATAAGTTCTTTTATACACTAGTACTCGGAAGTTATATGATTCCGGCATTTAGTTCGATTGTTCCTCTATTCAAACAAATTGTTGATTTTAATTTAATTAATTCCTATCTACCGCTATGGTTGATGTTTGGTGCCAATGCCTTTTATTTGATAATGATGAAAAATTATTTTGAATCATTACCGAAATCAATTTTCGAAGCCGCAGCAATGGACCGTTGCAGTCCTTTAAAAACCTTCTTTTTGATTGTTGTTCCGCTCTCAAAACCAATTTTGAGTGTTGTTGCCATCTTTACAATGACTGCCGCTTGGTCAGATTTTCTCCTTCCTTACTTGGTTTTAACTGACAACGATATGATGACGGTTATGGTCAAAATCTATGATTTACAAAGCACTATGGGAAGTATCCAAGGTTTTGGTCCCGATAAACTCTTAATGGTTCTGACCATTTCAATCCTTCCCCAAATCATTATCTTTGCCTTATTCCAAAAACAAATCACCGCAAATTCTTATGCCAGTGCGATTAAGGAGTAGACTATGGCAAAACAAGCAAATAGATATTTAGAAGTCGATCCTTGGAAAGTCATTGAACTTGGTTTTCATCAAGAACGTAACCAAGTTTCGGAATCCATTTTTTCACTTGCGAATGAATTTATGGGCGTCAGAGGTTATCTAGAAGAAGGAACGGATTGTTCTAGTTTACAAGGATGCTATTATAATGGCATCTACGAATGGGGAAAAGAAAACAACCCCCCTTATAAAGGCATTGTAAAGAGAAGCCATTATCTGGTTAACGGCCTTAATTGGCTAGCAACTAAAATTAAAATTGACGGTAAAGTCTTAGATATTTCGAAATCCGAAATTCAGGATTTCAAAAGAGAATTAGATCTAAAGGACGGAAGTCTTAGTCGTAATTTCACTTTAATAAACGAAAAAGGGAAAGTTAAGTTTGAGTTTTTACGTTTTCTGTCGATGACAAACGTGCATAATTCTTTTCAAAGAATAAAGATTAGTTCTGATTATCAACCAAATTTAGAAATAACTCTTGCTCTAGACTTTAATAATAAACACTGGGGTGAACCTGGTAAATGGCAGATTGAGAAAAAAGATAAGCTATTGATCGTTGGAAAAACAAAAACTACCGGACAATATCTATCCGGTGCCATGAAGGTGGAAACCCCGGATTCACTATTATTTGAAACATTTGAAGAAGAAAAAGCAATCGGTCTTAGTTTTAATTTTAATTTAGAAAATGAAATTACCATTGATCGTTTTGTCAGTATCTATGTAGATAAAGTCGGCGATAAAAAAGATGAGATTATCTTTAACACCTCAAAAAATCTTCAAGAAGTTGATGATTTTGATAAATCTCTTTTAGAAAACTGTAATTATTGGACAGACTTTTGGAAACATAATGATATTGAAATTGAAGGTGATCCAGAAAATCAACAAGGCATTCGCTTCTGTATTTTCCAATTACAACAAACCTATCATGGCTTTGACCCTCTAAACAATATTGGAGCCAAAGGCTTAACTGGGGAAGCTTATAGCGGTCATGCCTTCTGGGATACAGAAACTTTTTGTCTGCCCTATTATCTTTATACAAATCTTACCGTAGCCAAGGATCTCTTGCTATACCGTTATCACACACTTCCTCAAGCAAAAGCAAGAGCTTTAATGCTGGACTGTGTTGGTGCCTGTTATCCGATCGCAACTCTAAACGGTCATGAAGCGTGTGCTTTATGGCAACATGCAAGTTTGCAATTACAACCGAGTACCGGTGTTGCTTATGGAATTTACCATTATTACCAAGTATCAAAGGATTTTAAGTTTCTAGTTGATTATGGTTTAGAAATGCTCTTAGAGATTTCTAAATTCCTTCTCTCCCGTGGTCAATGGAATCAAGATAAGAGTTATTTCGGTTATTATGCGGTAATGGGTCCCGATGAATTTCAGATGATGGTTAACCATAATGCTTATACAAACTTTATGGCCAGAAAAACCTTCCTTTTTACCTTAGAGGTTTTAGAAAAAGCAAAATTATCTTCTAATAAATCTTATTTGGAAGTTCTTCAGAAAACAGATTTTCAAAAAGAAATTATCGAAGAAATCAGAACAGCTGCCAAGATGATGTATATCCCATATGATCCTAAAACAGAACTTTTTGAACAACATCAAGGGTATTTTAATCTCCCTCATCAGGAAATAACATCGATTCCACTTGCCGATTTTCCCCTTTACAATAATTGGAGTTACGATAGGATCTATCGTAATGATATGATCAAACAGCCAGATGTTTTAATGTTTCTTTTTCTGTATAATCAAGATTTTCCGCTTTCGGTTAAGAAAGCTAATTATCAATTCTATGAACCTCGTTGCATTCATGAATCATCGCTTTCGCCTTCAATTCATTCAATTCTAGCCAATGAAATCGGAAAAAGAAAAGAAGCTTTATCTTTCTTTGGTTTTGCGACTAGACTTGATTTAGACGATTATAACCGTAACACAAATGAAGGTTTGCATCTAACTTCAATTGCTGCGGCTTGGATGAATATTGTCTATGGTTTTGGAGGGCTTAGAAGTGATGGGGATATTCTTGTAATGAATCCTTCAATTCCTTCCATTTGGATGAAATATTCTTTCAAAATTAATTACTTGGGGAATAACATTAAAGTAACAGTAACCCAAAATCAGGTTAAAATCGAAAGCAATAATTCATCACCGGTAGCTATAAAAATTTGGAATAAAGATATTATCCTTGTTGATCAATATATCCTAGAAATGTGATAAAATGAAATATAAAGGAATAATCTTTGATCTTGACGGAGTAATCTGTTTTACGGATGAATATCATTATCTGGCCTGGAAAGAGATTGGCGAAAATATCGGAATATTTAATTTTACTCGTGAAGATAATAATCGTCAACGCGGAGTCAGTCGGATGGAAAGTCTTGAGATACTTTTAGAAAAAAGCAAACAGATATATAATTCTGAAGAAAAGATAATACTATCAGAAAAAAAGAACCAAATATATAGAAAGCTTCTTGGTAGAATGAGCAAGGAAGATCTTTCCCCGGAAACTTATCAAACTTTGGTAGAATTAAAAAATAAGGGATTGAAACTAGCGATAGGTTCTTCTAGTAAGAATGCGAGATACATTCTTAATAAACTTGAACTTTTGGATTTCTTTGATGCTATTAGTGATGGTAATTATCTGGTTCACACGAAACCAAATCCGGAAGTGTTTCTGAAAGCAGCAAAAATGATAAAACTTGATCCAAAAGAATTGATGGTTATTGAGGACGCTGATGCAGGAATTGAGGCAGCCCTCGCCGGAGGATTTACAGCCGTTGCAATTGGAGCAGCAAGAACTTCTAATAAAGCTGATTTTAATATAGATTCTCTTCCTAACTTACTTCAGATCATTGGAACATAATTAATGTAAAAACCCATAATAGTGTGCTTTTCACAATAATTATGGGTTTATTTTTTTACTGCCTTTAGCTCTAATTTTTCTCTATTATACATTCAATGCTGTCATTTCTGGGATTATTGACGATTGTAGAAACTTGGTAGTAAGTTAATTTCTCATTTAAGGAATTGAGTAATTCTGATAAAAGTAGCGGATCTTTAATGGTGGGATTAAGCCATACTTTTTCTGAATCATTATTTAAAATAACCGGAACGCGGTCATGAATCGAAATCATATCGGAGCCGGCGGCAGTTGTAATAATTGCACAGGTATATATTTTAGAACCGTCATCACGAATAAAAGGACTCCAGATTCCGGCGATACTAAAGATTTTTTTGTCCTTAACCATGATCCGCATCGGTACTTTTTTGTCCTCGACTTTTTGCCATTCATAATAACTATCGGCAAGGATTATACATCTGCGGTTTTTGAAAGAATCTCGAAAAGAGGGCTTTTTACTGATTGTTTCTGCTTTCGCATTAATCATCTTATAACTAGCTTTTTCATCTTTTTGAAAATGAGGAATAAAGCCCCAACGCAATAGTCCCGCTCGATTATTCTTCCCGTCACTGATAACGGCAATGATATTTTCTCCGGGAGCGATATTATAACGAGGCAAGAAGAAATCAATATCATAATCTTCGATTCCAAATTGCTTATAAAGATGTTCTTTTAGATCTTCTTGATTGACTGAGATTGTAAAACGTCCGCACATAAATTCACCCTAACCTATTATACCACAATCAAATTTGTAGAGTTTAATATTTGAATATTTATAATCTTAAATTGATTATTTGCATTTTTTGATTATATAATGTTATAATAAAACCAAAGAGGATTAATAAGGAGTGTGTTATGAAAGATAAAATCGGAAATGAATTCATGAGACTGACTCAATATGGTTTTCTAGATGAATCGGATCAAGCGAAAGGGGTACCGCAACCTCCGATTGAGATACCG
>CALEGD010000020.1 GCA_937877075.1 uncultured Acholeplasmatales bacterium | reverse complement strand
TAAGATTGATAATTATGTTGCTTTTGGAATCCTCTTATTCTTAGGCTTAAAATTGATTTATGAAGCAACAAAAACCCAGGAGCCGGAAGGACGCATTACCTATCCAAAAATCCTTCTTCAAGGGGTCGCAACCAGTATTGATGCTTTGGTTGCCGGGGTAACGATAGCGATAGCAGGAGTAGAAATCTATCTTTCCGCTCTGATAATCACAATTGTAACGGCGGTATTATCTTTTATTTCGATTTATCTCGGTTGCATTTGTGGGAATATTATAAAAAACAAAGCCCAAATCTTTGGCGGGCTCTTGCTTATTTTCTTGGCCGTAAAGATGTTGTTTTAAAAAAATGCCGTTTAGGCATTTTTATTTTGCACGGATATACGGTTTCGGCCATTCAATCTCCTGCTTTAGTTCTTTACTGGATCTTAAAGCAAAATAGGGATTTCTAAGTAATTCGCGACCTAAATAAATCAGGTCAGCTTGGCCACTTTCTAAAATGCTATTTGCTTCTTCAGCCTTGGTAATTAAGCCGCCGGCGATAGTCGGTAATCCGGTTTGTTTTTTAATTGTTTCCGAAAAACCAACCTGGTAATTAGGATATGTATCAATCTTAACATTAATAACACCGCCGGAGCTGACATCTACCAGATCGATTCCGGGAATTTCTTTCAGTATTTTTGAAATATCTTCTGGATGATTGCCTTCGGGATGATACTCTTCGGCGGAAACTCGCACCAAAAGTGCTTTTTCCGGAGGCCAAAACTTACGAATTTCTAAAATGATTTCTTGGAAGAAGAGACTTTTATTTCTTCCGTATTCATCATTTCGCTTATTCGTAAGCGGTGAGAGGAATTGGTTTATTAAATAACCATGAGCGGCATGAATCTCAATAAAATCAAAACTGGCCCGCTCCGCCCTTGCGGCTGCTTTTCCAAATGCCCTTATTACTTCATTAATCATAGTTTTTGTCATTGCTTCCGGAGTTTTCAGACCGGGATAAGGTATACTGCTCGGAGCGATTATCTTTCCTCCGGTTTGGCTCTTTCTTCCTGCGTGGCCGAGCTGGATTCCGATTGCCGTTTTATTTTTATGGGCTTCTTTGATTAAGTTTTGGAAAAGTTCAACCTGTTCATCTTGATAGAAACCTAAATCCGCTTCGGTAATTCTGCCTTCTGGGGAAATTGCAGTTGCTTCAATAATAATGCTGCCAACACCGCCGATTGAACGAGTTAAATAATGGACATAATGCCAAGGGGTAAAAAGCCCGTCAAATGACGCCATATACATACACATCGGGGCCATAAAAATTCGATTTTTTAATTTCAGATTCTTTAATTGAAATTCGGTAAATAATTTTGCCATAAGAACTCCTTTTCTATTATTTTACCATAAACTTACTGTTTTCATCTATTATTACATCTCTTCCTTTAAATTTATTCTTTGATTTTAACTTTTCAGTTAAAAACTGGAATTATTTGTTTTCTTGATGTATAATAGCTAAGGTAAAGATTGAGAATAATAAAAGGGGTAATTTATGAATATATGGCATGAAATCGATCCGAAAAGGATTAAACCGGATAATTTTATTTCCGTTATTGAAATTCCAAAGGGAAGTAAGAAAAAATATGAACTTGATAAGGAAACGGGACTTTTGATTCTTGACCGGATTCTATATACTTCAACTCATTATCCGGCTAACTATGGCTTTATCCCCAGAACCTACGCCGAGGACCATGATCCCTTGGATGTTTTGGTGCTTTGTAGTGAAGATTTAGAACCTCTCAGCCTCGTCAATACTTATCCCATCGGGGTGGTCAGGATGTTTGATGCCGACGAAGCCGATGATAAGATAATCGCCATTCCTTATCACGACCCTACTTGGAATTTCTATCGTGATTTAGAGGAACTTCCTCCTCATATAGCTCAAGAAATCGAACATTTCTTTAAGGTTTATAAAACCCTTGAACATCGGGAAACTGCCGGATTTGAAATCTGCAATCGTAGGGAAGCCCTAAAGATTATTGATGAAGCGATTAAGATGTATGACAAAAAGTTTTTGGATTTGAAATAAATATGATTGCGGTTCTAATTAACTCCCTTGCGATTCTGATTGGCGGATTACTTGGTTTAGGTTTTCGAAAGCTGATTAAAAAGGAAATCTTTGAGGAGATTCTAAAAGCGGTCGGCTTAGTGATTATAATTTTTGGACTGGCGGGGGTTTTTTAAAGAGATATTTTATTTTGAAAATGGTAATATCAAGTCTCAAAATGAACTCTTGTTATTAATTTGTTTGGCTTTGGGTACATTTGTTGGGGCAATTTTAAAACTTGATTTCAGACTGAAAAGATTAGGGGATAATCTTGATCAAAAATTTAAAGGAAAAAGATTTTCGGAAGGTTTTATTGCTTCTTCGATGGTCTTTCTGACGGGAGCGATGGCGATTGTCGGCAGTATCCGCTCAGGTCTTGGTGACCCCGAGCTCTTATATTTAAAAGCAGCAATTGATGGTATAACAGCAATCATCCTGGCTTCAACGCTCGGCTATGGAGTTTTATTTTCGGCCACCGGTATCTTAATCTATCAAGGTGGAATCACCCTCTTCACAATCCGAATGGGGCCCTTCCTATCCCAACCCTTTATTTCTGCTTTTAGTCTGATTGGTTATGCTATTTTAATCTCTATTGGAATAAATTTTATCTTCAAGGATAAAATTAAGGTTATCAACCAAATTCCTGCTTTGGGACTCTGTATTATTTATTTTATCTTTCTGGAGTTTTTCGGAAAATAATCAAATAGTATCTTTAATAAGAAGATAGCAAGGCCTAAATCAATATTTTGATAGGGGCCTTTTATTTATTAATGGAGGCAAACTATTATTAGTCAAGTAATATATTTTTTGAATTAAAATTAACGCATAGAAAAAGAGGTAAAAATGACAATAGAAGATGTTTTGAAGAAATTAAATGTTGATCCAAATCTGGGTCTTTCAAAGGAAGAGGTAGAAGATAGACAGAAATCGGGTTTGAATGAACTCGAAGAACAAAAGAAGAAGAGTTTATTTTTCCGTTTTCTAGAACAATTCAAAGATTTGTTAATTATTATCTTAATAATAGCGGCCATTGTGTCTGCGATTATCGACCCAAGTGATTTAACCGAAAGCATCATCATCTTTGTAGTGGTATTAATCAATGCTTTTTTAGGGGTCTATCAGGAAAGTAAAGCCGAAAGGTCGATGGAAGCGCTGATGAAATTATCTTCACCGCTTTCGAAGGTTATCAGAAACAAAAAAGTAGAACAAATAGAATCCCGCCTTTTGGTTCCTGGAGATGTGATTATTGTAGAGGCGGGGGATTTTGTACCGGCGGATGCCAGGTTATTAGAAAGTGCAAATTTGAAAATTGACGAAAGTGCTTTAACCGGGGAATCGGTTCCGGTTGAAAAAGAATCAGGGGAGATAAAAGAGGTTCAAGCCCTCGGTGACCGGAAGAATGAAATTTTCTCTTCCACTTATGTAACCTATGGACGAGCTAAAGCGGTGGTTACCTCCACCGGTATGAAAACTGAAATCGGAAAGATTGCCGGAATGCTTTCCGGACATAAAGAAAGTCTGACACCTCTTCAAGTCAAGTTGAATCAAATTGGGAAAATTATCGGATTTCTAGCAATTGGAATCTGCATCATCGTATTTTTGATTGAGTGGCTCGCAATTTATCCCAACGATCCGCTTGAAGCCTTTAAATCCTCGGTAGCACTTGCAGTCGCGGCGGTTCCGGAAGGACTTTCGACCGTGGTCGTGGTCGTTTTATCAATCGGCGTTCAAAAGATGGTCAGACGAAATGCGATTATTAAAAAACTACCGGCGGTTGAAACCTTAGGTGCGACCCAGATTGTTTGTTCCGATAAAACCGGAACCCTAACTCAAAATCGGATGACAGTTGTCAAGGTTTACAGAGATGAATTAAAGACTATAGAAGATTTAAATGATTCGGAGAAAGAATTACTTTCTTTATTCGCTTTATGTACCGATGCTTCAATCGATTATTCCGACGGAAAAGAAGTCAGAATCGGGGACCCGACGGAAACGGCTTTGCTTGATGTAAATGAGAAGTATGGATTATACAAAGGAGAGGAACTCAAATCTTTTAATAGACTCGGAGAACTTTCCTTTGATTCGGAAAGAAAAATGATGACCGTGATTATCAATTATGGCGATAAAATTCTTTCAATTACCAAAGGTGCTCCCGATATTATTCTCAAAAACTCAAAGAATATTGACCAAGAAAAAGTATTAAAAATTAATGAGGAAATGGCTGAGGGTGCTCTTAGAGTTTTAGGACTCGGAGTTAGGGAACTGAATGTTCTTCCTGAACATTTTGGTTTTGAAATTGAAAAGGATTTAGACTTTATCGGTTTGGTGGGAATGATTGATCCGGCTCGACCGGAAGTTAAAAAAGCAATCGAACTGGCAAAAGCGGCAGGAATCAGAACAATTATGATTACCGGTGACCATGTCATTACCGCTAAGGCAATTGCTAGAGAACTTGAAATTCTTGGTCCCGGAGAGCTCTCGATTTCTAGCTCAGAGCTATCTAATCTATCTGATGATGAACTTTATCAAAATATTGAAAAATATTCGGTTTATGCCCGAGTTGCACCTGAAGATAAGGTGAGGATTGTTGAAGCATGGCAAAAGCGAGGTATGGTTGTGGCTATGACTGGGGACGGTGTCAATGATTCACCAGCACTAAAAAAGGCTGATATTGGTTGTGCGATGGGTGTTGTCGGAACCGATGTTTCCAAAGAAGCGGCGGCGATGATTCTTACCGATGATAATTTCTCAACCATCATTTCTGCGGTGGAAGAAGGTCGAGGCATATACGCCAATATCAAAAAGACCGTTCAGTATTTGCTATCAAGCAATATTGGTGAAGTCTTGACAATCTTTCTTGCTAGTTTAATAACAGCTCTAAAACTTACCGAAATTCCCTTCGGCCTTCCACTTGCCTCCATTCATTTGCTTTGGATTAATTTGATTACTGATACCCTACCGGCTTTTGCCCTCGGAATGGAGAAAGTGGATCCTGATGTTATGAAACAAAAACCGCGACCCAAAAATGAAAGTTTCTTTGCACATGGGTTGGGATTTAGAATCATCCTTCAAGGAATAATCATTGGTTTAATTACGCTTTTTGCTTATGCTATCGGCGTTTTCCAAAACAATAATCCCGATTCTCAAAGGCACGGTCAGACCATGGCTTTTTTGACCCTAGCCATGATACAACTATTTCACTCTTTCAATGTGAAGTCGGAAAGATCAATTTTCAATAAACATCTCTTTAATAACCCCTTTCTTTGGCTCTCTTTCTTCCTTGGTCTGAGCTTACAATTTGCGATTATTTATATTAAACCTTTAGCTTCACTTTTTAGAGTTATTCCTCTTTCTTTAAATAATGTTTTGATTTCAATTGGGCTCGCTTTCTTAATTATTCCCATTATAGAAATTATCAAAAAACTATCAGGAATGATTAAAAATCAGTAATAAATACTAAAACTTGAGATATCTAATTTCGCTTGCTTTAAAATTGAATTTAGGTTAAAATACAAAAAGGGTAGGTAAGTATGAGAAAAGCAGTTTTATTATTACATGGTTGGTTAACAGATATTAATGATTTTGAAAACATAATTCCTTTCTTGGAGAAAAACTATGACCATCTGGAAAGAATTACTTATCCCGGTCATGGCGAAGGAGAGGATTATCGTGAATTTAATGCTGAGAAAACCTTTGAATTAATTGAGAGTACATTTGTTTCCTTGAGTAGTAAATATGAAATAATCGATGTTATCGGTTATTCAATGGGTGGCGCTCTTGCAACGTATTTAGCCTCAAATTATCATTTTCGGAAACTGGTTTTACTCGCTCCGGCAAATAAATATTTTAATTTTGTTTACCCTTTTTCAAAGATAAAGAATTTTCTTAAACTAATCTATGCTATTCAAAAAGCTATAATAAAGAAAGATTATGAAAATAAAGATATTTTAAAACAAAAAATTAAATTTATCTTGAAAGATGATATGCAAAGTTTGCGTTTTGCCAGAGATAAATACTTAAAATCTTATTTTAGGCATACTTATCGTAATTTTAAAAATGTTATTAAAAGAGTTAATGAAAATATCAAGGAAATAAAAAACCCCTGTTTTCTGGCCTGGGGGAAACTTGATCAATTGGTTCCCAAAGAATCAATTCGTTACCTAACTGATAAATGTATAAATAATTGTATAAAGATTAAAACATATGAAAATCTTAGCCACCTTTTATTGCTTTCACCTAATTGTGAGGAGCTCGTGGAAGACATTAGATTATTTTTGGAAGATAAGGAGGATTTACTTGAATCGAATTTTACTTAAAAAAATGAAAGAATCTCTACAAAGCATCGTTCCGGTAACATTAATCATCACGATTATCAGTTTACTGCTCGGCGCATCGGGAAAGGAGATTGGTGAGTTTTTAATCGGTGCTCTTTTTCTGATATTTGGATTGATACTCTTCAGTCTCGGTGCCGAATCATCAATGATGCCGATTGCAGAAAAAATAGGAAATTTTATTACCAGAAAAAGAAAACTGTCTTTATTAATTATTGTTGGTTTTCTAATCGGATTTTTGGTAACTATCGCAGAACCCGATCTTTGGGTTTTAGCCGAACAGTTTACGGCGATACCGACCGTAACCCTGATTACAGTTTCCGCAAT